>CAJBKH010000312.1 GCA_903953615.1 uncultured Bacteroidota bacterium | reverse complement strand
TTGCAAGTCGATACCAAGCTTTCTATAAGCGCGAATGACAACATCTGTACAGACACCCTTCCCTGCTGGCACATCGCCATTGGGATACGGTATTTTGCAATAGGTTGGATCGTATACAACACTTTGCTTGGTAAGCGTCAGGGCCGAGTCGGCCAGGCGACCGAAGAAATCAGATTCGGCTTTGGTATTAAGTGAAAGTACTGTTATGAAAAACAGACTAAATAGTATTTTTTTCATGTGAGTTAATTACTAAATCAACCCTAATAACAACTAATTTGTTAATTTTATTGTCAAACAAATAAACATTTACTTTTAAATAATGCCTATTGAGCTCTCACATTAAATAATACGCCCCTAAATATTGAATACCAATTGACCCTAAAACAAGCAGTATAGCCGTTGGTTTCATCCACCATCGTTTAGAAAGTTGTGCCCACATTAGCCCTAATATGAGTATTAGAAAAAATTGAAAATCCAAGGTATAGCGCGCGCAAAATTGCACCCATCCTGTGCCCATGATACTGAAAATAACTGTTGACATTAAAAAGACAGATAGTAAACAGGCCAAAATCAATATGCGATTGGAGGATGTTGTCCTATTTTTTACAACTAAAATAAAGGCTGGTATTAACAACAAATAAAAGGGCGAACCCCAAATAAAACCAAACCCTTCAGGCTCTTTTAGTATGTAAGGAAATTGGGATTTGAAACTTGGCCAATGCAATACCTCCGTATAAAAATTATGCGGGTAATACGAAACTGAAAAATAACCATGTTTAAAAAACAAGGGTTTAAAATAATCGCTCATCAAATGGTATTTCAGTCCGTTCTCAAAACAATCGCCAAACCTTGCATAGTTATACCAAGCATTGAATAAACTAAAAACAAAAAATGGCACGATGAACAACCCATAAGATTTAATGATTGTGCGCCACTTAAAGTTTGCATTGGTCGCCATTTCATATCCAATAAAAAAGGGCAAGCCCAACACATAATGATTCCTTGTATAGGTAGCACATGCAAAGAAAAAACCTGAGATTACCAATCGTTTATACTTTCCATTGATTGCAATGAAAACATATATCGACAACAGTAAAAATGTTTGTGCCATGGTTTGCGACACCAACCAAACCGAACCCGAGCGGGCCATGTAAAATTGCACGGTACCCAAACCCCAAAATAAACCAATACAGGCAATATGATATATGCCTAGTAAACAATTAAAACGCCTATTCACAACCATCATAATTATCATCACCAACAAAACATTGAAAACAGCGAAGAGAGAATTGATGAAAGCATCGGGCAAATGCATACCAAATATTGACACCAAAGGCATATAAACCAAAGCTGGTACTGGTGGCCAGTAGGCATAAAATTGATGGTTAAATTCTACTAAATCTTCTTTCGAGGGGGTGTTTTCTAAATTCAAATGCCCATGGTTAAAAGCATCTGCCAAGTATCTAAAATAATTTAGTTGGGGTTCGAAATTGGGTTTATAGGAATGAACAGAAACGATGCCCAAATAAAACAACAAGCAGATTAAACATACAATTAAAAGATAGGCATTATTTTTATTGAGTAACCGCATGCTGCCATACAAACATAACGAAAAATTAAATAGTACTTTAACCGATTACAAAAAAAGGCCACTCACCTTTTGGATGAATGACCCCTTTTTTAACACTACACTATAAAACTATCTTTTAAAGAATTTTTGAGTTGCACTTACGCCATTGATATCAGTAACATCAATAAAGTAAAGTCCACTTTTTAAATCTTGAATATCTATTTCGATTGAACGACCATTCATGCTAGGATCAATCATGTTTTTAACCAATTTACCATTAGCATCCATGATGGTGATGATGATCACTTGATCTAAGGCTTCATTCAAATCTAATTGCATTTTATCAATCGCTGGATTAGGATAAACACTAAAGAGTTGTTGCGCAGACAGTGGCGCGTGTTTAACACTTACAACACTGCTTAAATATGTTTTTTGACTTGATTCTACAATCTTAAGTTGATAAAAATAGGTGCCAGCACTTAAATTTTGAAGTGTTGCATCAACAAATTCATAATCTATCACTTGATCACTAAAGCCAACTGCTGGAACAATCCCAACGGTTTGAAAATTAACCCCATCCATGGAGCGTGTGATTTCAAATTGCTTGATATGCTCTTCACTGCTAGTGCTCCATTTTACCAAGGCATTTGGCTCAAGTTTTACAACATCGAATGCATTCAATTGAACTGGCAAAGGCGTTAAAGTTTGACCGAAACTTTTGAAGTAAAACGAGAACTGTCTAACATCACTTGCATTTACCCTTCCTAATACACCAACACGCATTACAATTGTATTAACATTGGTATAGTTTATTTGGGCCATTGCACCTGTGTTGATGGTATCAATGTTACTAAACTGAGTTGTTCCACTTTTGAAATACATCCATCTGGTATCATTGGCTATTGCAATGGTTGAACTCTGAATAGCATTCACTGTACCAGGCATAGAAGCTCTGATAAACTCTCTGTAAGTACTACTATTGCCAGGACCATCACAATCTACAATGGTAGCAGCCACTTTTGATTGTGTCATTGGCAACAAAGTCGATCTATTGATAAAACGAATAGTAAACTCAAGATAACTGGTATCATTGACATTCGTTGTTCTATTGGTGAAACGAACGTTTGGTTGCCATGCATATGCGAAAGCAGTTGAATCATCAATCCTATCTAAACTTGCATTTTTAGAACCCGTAATGGTAACATGGGCATCGACACCAGAGATGACGCTTTTGAATTTCCAAATACCTGTTTCTAAAATAGGTTTACGGAATCTGTAAGATGGGGTGGATTGGGCGCTTAAATTGCTTACGAAAGCAACCAAGCTTACTAGTAAAAGTAATCTTTTCATTGTGTTTTTGTTTTAGTATGTTAAAACTTAAAGATGTTTTATTTCTTTAGGTCGCTACAAATGTATGGTAGTATTTTAATACTAGACAAATAAATTTAAGTATAAAACACTAGCGCAATATTTATACAACTGATTGTCTGCGCATTAAGAATCAATAAAAATAAGTATTTTAGCTTATTTATTTTGTCATTTTGGAGATAATAGTATTAAAACTTATTAATTATTACGCAAATCGGATAGATTTATAGTTATAAAAGCATTTATAAAATTTGTTTTTAAATACAAAGTAACTAATTATCAATTCTGTAATAATTAGCGATGGCATAAAAAAAGGCGCTACGAGTAGCGCCTTTTCTAAATATTTTGAATGAATTAGTAGCTACTTACATCTACTCTACCGCCAGTTGTGCATTTACCGGTTAGCGATGCTGTTGCAACCGCTGAACCTAGCACAGCTGCTTTGATTTGAGCAGCAGTGCTGCCTGCATGCAATGAAGCATACAATGCTACAGCACCTGTTACGTGAGGTGTTGCCATTGAAGTTCCATTGTAAGAACCATAAGTCGAAGCATTTCTAGAGGTTGGCAAGGTAGAAAAGATCCCTACACCTGGTGCACCAATATCTACAGAAGTTGCTCCATATTGCGAGAAGCTAGCTAGGTTACCAGTATTATCAATTGCAGCTACTGCTATAACATTGGCACTGGTATAGCTTGCAGGATAAGATGCAATAACATCATTATTACCACCATTGTTACCTGCAGCAGCAACAAATAATATATTTTGAGCATCTGCTCTATCAATGGCATCTTTTAAAGCTTGAGAGAAGCCACCGCCACCCCAAGAATTGTTGGTTGCAACAATGTTTAAACTTTTTGCTTTTTTTAGGTTCGTTACATAGTCAATTGCTTTAATTGCGTTAGCAGTTGTTCCACCAGTTGACCCTAAGAACTTACAGCTTATCATTTTAATATTCCAGTTAACACCTGCTACACCTTTACTATTACCACCTACTGCACCAATTGTACCTGCTACGTGCGTTCCATGATCATCTGCAACACCATCATAGGTTGTGTTGTTGTTACCGGCAAAGTCCCAACCCCATTTATCATCTTTATAACCATTGCCATCATTGTCTATTTTATCACCAAATTTATCGTATGGATTAATCCAACAATTGGCTGCCAAATCTGTATGGGTATTCATAACACCTTCATCGATTACGGCAACAATTACTTCGTTTGAACCTGTTTTACCATTGGCCCATGCAGTTACTGCTGAAACACCATAGGCATTTGCAGGTGTTGAACCGATGCTATACATACCCCATAAACTACCATTGGTAAAATATGGATCATTTGAAGCAGCGCAGTGCGTATATATAAAGTTAGGCTCAGCATACTCAACTTCAGGTAAATTTTTGAAGCCTTGGATGGCTTCCATAACACCTGTAGGCATTTTCATTAAGTAGATACCTTCTGCTTCACCAGATGCTTGCATTGCTTTTGTTAAAATAACTTCTTGAACAGTTGCTCTCATTCTAGCAATTGCTAAACCTTTATTGGTAGGGCTAATGCCTTTTCTAAATTTTACCAATACTTCGTTTGGCATATAGTTGGCACCTGCAGTCATCATCATTACTGCATTCGGGTCGCCCGCTAAGGCGGTAGGTTCTGTTGGCACTAATTGCGTAACGGCTTCCTTTTTGCAAGCAGACATTGAAAATAGTCCTGCTAACAAAAGCGCCATTCCAACTGTGCTTGTTAGTTTTGTTTGAATTGTAAATTTCATATTTAATTGAATTGTGGGGCAAAGGTAAATAAGTTTTTAACATTTTTAACATTTGTCAAGCTTCTAAAAATGATGATATTCAGATTGCTATCTATTGATTTACAATATATTAATTTTTGCGAATATCGCTATTTTGTTTTTTCATTC
>CAJBKH010000311.1 GCA_903953615.1 uncultured Bacteroidota bacterium | reverse complement strand
CCAACTAATTTCTGAAACGTGTCCATTGGCAGCTGGTATATATTGATCGATGGTTTTAATTACCTTTCCGCTGATACTGAAGATGGTAATAACCACATTCAAATTCTGACCAGCTTTGTTGTGGTCAAAATGAAATATAGTGTTGGTGCTAAAAGGGTTCGGATAATTCAAAACATTTTTGATTTGAAAGTCTTCTCCGTTGCTTACTAAAAATTCGATGGTAGCTTCACTAGAGTTGTTATATACATCCCAAACTTTTAAAGTATAGGTATGCTTGCCATCCTTCATATTTTCAAGTGCATATTTTATTTCGCCCGAGGTGTAACTGTTTAAATTGGCTTTGTAAAAATTATTAACCACAAAGTTTTTTTCATTCACAGTGCCTTTATCTATTGTAATTAGTAGGTCGCGACCAATGCCACTGCCACTGGTATTAACACCGTTTTCATCGCTTATTTTTGCTAAAAGAAGTGGTGTTTGATTTGTTAAGCCACCCGAAATGAAGGTATAATCATTTACAAATAACTCTAATTCTGGACCTTTTAAATCGCTTGAAACATTCGATGAAGTACCGCCAACTAGTAGGTTCGATATGTTACCAGCAGCATCGGTAATTTCATTTTTGCCATATAAACTTACCTTTCCAAAACCATAGTTATAAGCGATATCTTTTGGCACCACAAAAGAAAAACTAAATTTACCATCAGCAATAGAAGATTCGCCTTTATATAAAATATTGTTATACAAACTGAAAGGCTCTTTGATATTGTCGGGATTATTTCCAAGTGTGTAAAATATGCTTTTCTTGTCGTAAATGGTAGGGTAGAGCAGTCCGTTAAATGCAGTCATAGGCGCGCCAGTTACATCTTCAATATGGCCTTTAAATGTTACTTTCGAAAGGGCTTTTAATGTATCGGTTGAATTGCTAGTTGATTTGCTATTCAGACTGTCAATTTTAATAATGTTTTCAGGGTAATTAAGCGTAAGTGCAGGGTCGGCAAACAAAGTAAATTTTCTGTCGTTTGATTGAAAAGTTGAGCCTCTGTTTTTAAGTTTTTTGTAAATATCGCCAAGGGTGGGCCATTTGCCACCAATTTTAACAAAAGCACAATTACTCCAGAAATATTTAGTGATATCGGCATTGCCGTCTACATATACGATTCTAACGGTTGTGAACATGGCAATTGCACCACCATTTGGATTCGTGATAAAATATTCGCCACCACTTTTATGCGATACATCATCGTATTTACCAATGGTGCAAGAAGCCGTGAAAAAGGCAGGAAGATTATTAATATTGGTCATAGCGTTAACCAAAGGAATATCAATTACTTTTTCAGAGGCAATGTATTCATCGCCACCATGTCCCATGTAATTAAAAATGAGGGTACCTTTTTCAAATTCTTTTTTAATAGCTTCTTGGGCATCAGGATAACGTTGAGAGCCTCCTAAATTTTGTTGATTGTAGGCATCTAAGTAAATTTTTCTAACATTTACATTCTTTACTGTTGAATCCAATCCTGTAAAAATTTCTTCAAAGTCGCTCACAAATTGTGTTTCCCAATTTAGGTCGATGTCATCAGCCAAGAATGTTACAACATTTCGCCAGTCGCCAAGGGATACTTGGTCCTTATATTTTATAATTTTATTGACAACGCCATTCGCTTCCTCAAGCGTTGCAACAGGCAATCTAGAAACTGCGATTTCAAGTTTCTGATAATTACTCCACTCGCCATCTGTGGGGTCGAGAAAACCATAAAAGTCGTCTGAACAAAACCAAGTGTCGTAACCTAAAATATAAGGGTCGCCCTCATAGGTAGGTACAAAATTGGTATTGTTTTTAACCCTGTCTAAATAATCATAGCTGGCATCTCCTAATAGTAGGCTATATTTAAGTTGATTGGCAGGGTTGGTATTGTTGTAATACAACAATTTGAAATAATCACGAATGGCCGATATGTCTTGCGCACCGCTCGAGAATTCGTTGTAAATTTGTTGAGGGGTGACTACCAAAACACTCATGTTGTCGCGGGTTCTGTGAAAATCAGCCAACTTATTTGCGGCGTCTAGAAATTGCGGAGCCGAAACAATGACAAATTGAGCAGAGGAAGTGCCATGCAAATTTTGGTTGGCAACTGCACCTTCGAACAATGGAATATTGCTGCTGCCATCACTTAAAACATATTCATTGATTTTGCCGTTCACTTGGTTGCGAAACACATTAGTGCCATTGTCAAGGAATGTACTTTGGATTTTTATGTTTAATGGATCGTTAACATCATAAACAACTGCACTTGAAGGCAAACCTGTTAGCCGGTATTCCGCAACATTAGCACTGCTTGATTCCGCTACTCTGAATGGCATAAACCCCTCACTGAAATTGAGTTGACGGGCACAATGAAATTCGTAATAATTAAAGTATGCTTTTGCACTAGAGAGGGTTGTGTTGTAGGTAAATTTTAGATTGAAATTATTGTTTGAGGTGGTCGTTGTATAACTTCCAATGCCATCTTCGGTAAAGCAAGGTGGCTCTTCGCCCATGGGTTGACCAAAGCTCAACGCATCTGCAAATGTATTATTAACAGAAAGTGATAAAACAGTGGTAGCAGGTGCGTTTGCTACGGCATGAAAATAAATTTTACTGGCTCTTGAACCAAATATATTATTGGCACTTTCGTTAAAAGACAAAACATCACCAGCCTCTAATTTTTCGCCAGTAAAAATTCTACCTTCTTTACAAATATTTTCTAAATCAAGGTCGTGGTAGACATGGTAATCAAACCAATCATATAGCTTGTCAGCATTTAAATTGTTGTTGTCACTTGCTGTTGAGACTCTTTTTCCATTGCTTCCATTAAAGGTTAGGAACAAGTACGTTTTGTCTGAATAAATATTCATGGTGTGCTCAAAACGGTTTAGGCTATAATTAAAGGCCCATTTATGGGGCCCTTGCGCATAAAATAGAATATAATCTGAAGGGTCGAATTTGCCATCGCTTTCTCCAATAACTTGAATCGCATTTTCAGGCAGGTCCTCGTATCTAAATGCACTATTGGCCTCGGCTAGCATACCACTTTGAGAACCATATATTTTAAGTGTTCTAGGGTCAATTGAATTAATATCAATACCAGCATTTTTTAACCAATTGGCATCAAGGCGATAAAAACCATCGTTGGTAACTGATAGCTTAATCCACTGTCCAGTGGCCAAAGCAGAGTTGGTTAGTGCGCGTTTAATGGCACTTGTTTGAATTGGTGAAAAGGCAGGTCCTTGATTTATTTCATATTGAAAACTGCTTAATCTGTACCATGTACCATTTTCGATTTTGAATGGACAAAGGTTAACGCCTAAAAAGCCTTCGGCTCCTTCGTATGAAAAATAAGTAGCTGTTTCAAAAATAGTACTTATGCCGTTCTGATTAGTCTTTTTAAATTCCTCATAACCGTTGAATGCTTCGAAGGTCATATTCGAAAATGTTACCGAACTTTGGAATTGAGAGGCAAAGTTAAAGCTGATACAAGGCAATGATTTACCGTTGATTTTTGTGTTAGCTAGAGAAAAGTTGGTCAAACGTGGTGAGAAATCACCATTTTGCACTTTCCAATTTAATTTATTTTCAATACCTGAGGCAACGTTTTGAGCACAAGCTGTGTTTACTAAATATAAACATAAAACAAGTAATATTGCTGACTTCAATGAGTAACGAGATAAATTAAACTTAAGCATTTG
>CAJBKH010000310.1 GCA_903953615.1 uncultured Bacteroidota bacterium | reverse complement strand
TTTTGAACCCTCAATTGCAATTCTTCTAAATTAAAGGGCTTCGTTAAATAATCGTCGGCTCCTTTTTTTAAGCCTGCAATTCTGTCTTCCGCAGAATTTTTAGCAGATAGAAATAGGATGGGCACTTCGGTATTTTTTAAGCGAATGTTTTCGCAAACATTTAAGCCGTCAATACCAGGAATCATGATATCGAGCACTACCAAGTCGAATTGCTCGTCCTTAAAGCGTTTAATGGCTTCAATACCATCTTTCACACCCACTACCTTGTTGCCATCTAGTTCTAGGTTTAGTTTTACTAAATCCAATAAACTAGGTTCGTCTTCTACTAATAATATTCTTTTAATCATAATAATTATGTTGTTTTAAATGTGATAATAAATTTTGCGCCTTTAGGTAAGTTGTCTTCAACCGTGATTTTTGCATCATGCACCAAGAGAATCTGTTTAACTAAAAAAAGACCTAAGCCTGTACCCTTGGTTTGACGGGTGTTTTCGTCGCCTATGCGGTAAAACTTAGAAAATATTTTTGACTTTTCTTTGTCCATTACCCCAGGACCATTATCGGCAATGGTGATTTTTAATTTCTTTTTTTCGGTTGTAAAACCAATGTTTATTTCGGTGTTTTCGCCTGCATACTTAATGGCATTTTGAAACAGATTGCTAAATACCAAATTGAGGGAAACATGGTCGCCTTTGATTAAATGTTCTTCGTTTGGGAGATTGAAGGTGCCATTAAAATAGGGTGGATTCAAAATTTGTTCAGCAGCATGGTCTATGACTGAGACAATATCGATGGTTTCAAAATTGTAGCGGTAACTTTTGCCATCAATTTTAGTAGCTAAAAGTACATTGTCTATCAAATCGTTTAAGCGATCGGCATTCTGAATGGTTTGGTTAATGACTTGGGGTTGAATGGCCTCGTTCAGTTTTCTTTGCGAGAGTGTTTGGGCACTTAACTTGATAGCGGCCAATGGTGTCTTCAATTCATGGGTAACCGATAATAAGAAATTATTCTGCATTCGGTTGAGATTTAAAAGCGACTCCAAGCGCGAAAATACCCAAAGAACACCTAGTATGACAGCTAAAGTAAATACAATGGCCTCGGAATAAAAGGCTCTTATTTTGGTTTCAAAACGTTTGTTGATTTTCGCAAACTCTCTTTTGTTAGGTGTAATGGTTAGAAGATCACTAAAATTATTTTTACCAGCATTGATGGTTAAATCAACTTCACATTTTTGTTCCTTTTTAAGTTGATTTAATAATTGTGTAAATTCTTTTTTATTGGCTTCGAAGGTCATGAAATAGCCAATCTCTAAATTTTCTTTAGTGTATAAAAAATTCACGAGGGTTTCTTTTATATGGGCTGATTTATATTTAAGTGAATTAATTTCATAGGCGTGTTCCTTGTTTGTAAAATCAATTAATGAATATAACCACCAGCCAAAAGCTGCTAGTATGTAAAGAATCACCATGACAAGAAATAAACGTATTTTCAATAAATATAAATTGGTAGTTCAAATATAATTCAATTTATTTGATGTTATGGATTTGCCCCGCTTTACTTTGCAACAACTCGCCTTAAGAAATGGACAAGACAAACCTGAAATATGGATTGCCTTTAAAGGAACGATATACGATGTAACAGATAGTCGTTTATGGCGTGGGGGTAAGCACTATGAGCATTGGGCCGGTCAGGATTTGACAGCAGAATTAAGCAAGGCGCCGCATACAAAATCTGTCTTTGAACGTTTTAAAGCAGTAGGGGTTCTAAAGGAAATTTGACAATCTTTTTACAAATCTATTTTCTCTACACGCTTCTCGTGGCGTCCACCTTCGAAGCTTGCATTTAAATAGGCTGCCACAATTTCTGTTGCAGTTGAATTGTTAATGTAACGCGCCGGTAAACAAAGAATGTTGGCGTTGTTGTGTTGTCTAGCAAGTGCACCTAATTCAGGTAACCAACATAAAGCAGCTCTAATACCCGCATGTTTATTAGCAGTTAAGCATACACCATTGCCACTGCCACACAATAAAATCCCTAAGGTATTGGCCTCAGATAAAACATCATTAGCCACCTTGTGCGCATAATCGGGGTAATCTACTGATTCGGTATTATACGGTCCGAAATCTTTGACACTATAGCCCAAAGATTCTACGAATAATTTTACAGCTTCTTTTTGCTCAAAGCCTGCATGGTCGCTACCAATAGCGATATTAGGTAAATTGTTGTTCATCTTGCTTTTTTTGTTTTTCAACGCGCTTGGTAATCACAACACCCATTTCGAATAAAGTATAAAGTGGAATGGTTAAAATTACTTGGCTTACGATGTCTGGAGGGGTTACAATGGCTGCAATTATTAAAATAATAATAAAGGCATATTTGCGGTATTTTTTTAGAAATTCAGAAGTGATAATACCAATTCGTGCTAAAAAATACATGAGCACGGGTAATTCAAATATTAAACCTGTGCCCAATACCAAAACACTCATAAACGATACGATACTTTGTATATTGATTTCGTTTTTTACCAATGTGCTTAAGGAGTAGCGTGCAAAGAAATTGATGGAAATAGGGCAGAGGATAAAGTAACCAAAAGCGACACCCGTTAAGAATAAACCGGTGGTATAAAAAACAAACCCTCTGGTATTTTTTATTTCTTTATTGCTAAGCGCTGGTTTGATAAAGCGCCAAACTTGCCAAAGTATAAATGGCATGGCCATAATAATACCAACTAAAAACGCCAATTTGAAGGACATCATAAATTGTCCAGCCATTTCGGTGTTTTGTAAAGAAATTTCAAAATCCTTTACACAGAGTTGGTCGTTGTGGTAATAAGCTTGCGACCATTCACATAATTTGCGGTAAGTGAAAAAATCTTTGCGAAGGGGGCCTAGAATAATACCATGGAATATATAATCGATGTATACAAAGGCAATAATGGTAAAAAATACAATGCCTAAAGCTGCTCTTAATAAATGTTTGCGCAACTCATCAACATGGTCGAAGAAAGACATTTCTTTCTCTTCGCCCACACTTTCATTATCTATATCTACTTGATCTAATGACATGCTTACATTACCATACCGCCACAGATATTAATCGTTTGTCCTGTGATATAGGTACTCATGTCACTTGCTAAGAACAAACATAAATTGGCAACATCTTCGGTTGTTCCTCCTCTTTTTAAAGGAATGGTTTCTATCCAAGCGGTGCGAACTTCTTCTTTCAATTCAGCGGTCATTTCGGTTTCAATAAAACCAGGTGCAATGGCATTGCATCTCACATTTCTACTACCTAATTCCTTGGCAACAGATTTCGTAAAGCCTATTAAACCAGCTTTACTTGCTGCGTAGTTGGCTTGACCAGCATTACCAGTAATGCCGACAATAGAAGTCATGTTTATAATGCTGCCTGCTTTGTTTTTAAGAAATACTTTCAAACAAGCTTTGGTTAAATTAAAGGCTGATTTTAAATTGGTGTCCATCACTTCATCCCATTGGTCTTCGCTCATGCGCATCAACAAGGTGTCGCGCGTAATGCCAGCATTGTTAATCAATACATCGATGGTGCCAAAATCGGCAGTCACCTGATCTGCTAAAGCTTGTGCGGCATTAAAATCTGCTGCATTGCTTTGATAGCCGATGGCTTTGATGCCATATTTTGCCGTTAATTCCGCTTCGAAAGCTTTTGCTTTTTCTACTGAACTTGCATACGTAAATGCAATGTTAGAACCGTTTTTTGCGAAAGCTTCAGCAATGCCTTTACCAATGCCTCTGCTAGCGCCTGTGATAAGAGTTGTTTTACCTTTTAACATAATTATTAAAGGCGCAAAATTAGGTAAAATTTAGATTCAATGAATTAAATAATATATTTAGGATAGTGAAATTGCATTAATCTTCAGAAAGGCCATGTTTTACTGCAAAGGTGGCGAGTTGAATGCGGTTTTTAGCATTCAGTTTCACCATTATTTTTTCAATATAGCCTTCAACAGTTCTTAAGTTTATGTCGAGAATGACAGCAATTTCTTTTGAGAATAAACCTTTAGAGATGAGGTTAAGATATTGTTTGTCTTTATCAGTTAAGGATGCAAACATCGCACTGTCTTTGCCACTAATTTCCATTTTGTTTTTAAGGGTGTTTGCAACAAGACTAGAATTTATATACCCTTTGTTGTAAAGTTCAATGATAGAAATATAGATTTCGGAAGGTTCAGAATCTTTGATTAAATAACCTTTGGCCCCGCTTTCTATCATGGCCAAAATATGGCCATTGTCTTCATACATACTTAAAGCAATGATTTTTATTTTCGGGTATTTTAACACTAGTTTTTTTGTGGCTTCTATGCCAGATAATTTTGGCATGTTAACATCTACCAATAAAATATCTGGAAGCTGCTCGTCGACCTTTAAAAGTAATTCTTTTCCATCAGAGGCTTCCCAAATAACTTTTAAATCATCGTATAAGGTAAGTAATGAAATGAGACCTTTGCGAAATAACTTGTGATCGTCGGCAATGCCAATATTAATAATTTTCATTTTCAAAATCTTTAATGAGTGTAATACGTGTGCCGTTTCCACCACTCGTAAATGTAATACTGCAATTAATATATTTTGCTTTGTTTTCTAATGCATGGAGACCACTGCCGTCCTTAAATTGTCGGTTCTTTAATATTTCAGTTTTATCGAACCCTTTACCATCGTCTTTTACAGAAATGGTAAGTTTATTGTTAATGTAAACCAGTTTTATATAAATGTTTTCACATTCACTGTGTTTAATGGCATTGTTCATTAGTTCTTGAACCATTCTAAACAAAACCAATTCGATGCGTGGGTTAAAATGTTTTTGATGGCCTTCGATTTTCAAGTCAATTTTAATGGTGCCTATGCGGTTTATTCTATCGGCTTGGTAGGTTATGGAATCCCACAAACCAAAATCTTCGATGTGCTGAGGCGAAATACTGCGAGAGATATGGCGCACTTGTTCCTTTACATCCATCACCAAGGCTTTTGTATCTTCAATATGATTTTGTATTTCAGAATTACCTTTGTCTCCCAATACTTTAATGTGTATAATCACCGAACTCAGCAGCTGTCCCACATTGTCGTGTAATTCTTCTGATACTTCTTTTAGGGTTTGAGCTTGTACCTCGATTTGCGAATTTAGAATGGCGCTATCGTATTCTTGTTTGATTTTAATTAAGTTTTCACTGTATTTAAAACTGCGTTTTTGCGTGATGTATAAAAATATCACCACAAAGGCCACCATTAAAACAGCAAATAGTGCACTTGCCAATACGAGGAAAACAACATTTACTTCTGTCTGCATAAAAAGGATATCATAAATAGAAAGTTGGCAGCTGTATTAACAACAGAATGAATAGCCCATAAGGTTGGAGTTATTTTACTGATTTCATTGTAAAATAAAAATAGAAAAAAGTTGCTCATGAAATAAAACAAAATACCAATGCTCATCCAAAACATTGGTATTTTTTTAATGCTAATTTGCTCAGTTTGGAGTGCTTTAGATAGTTCATTGAAATAAAGAAGCGAAAATAAAACGAGAAGTAAGGACTCTACAACGCGTGTCTCAGAATTAAATTCATAGATAGATCGAATAAAAAGTAGGACAAAAATAGCAAAGGTAAAATAAAAAAAACTTGCGTATTTTATGAATTTTTTCCAGCGCAGCTCTTTAATATTAGTGTAAAATAAATAGGCAAAAAATCCATATTCAAGTAATTCGAATATGCTAAACATTGGCATATTATTGATTTTGTGAAAGCCTAGCCAAGTAATTACAAATTCAACAATAATGAAGATTGCAAAAAAAGCTAATATTTTTTTTCCTTCAATATCTAATCTTTTAAATACTATGAGTCCGCCCATATTAGGTAGTAATATGGAAGCTGCTGAGATTATTACAAAAATATTATAGAAACTTACTAAATCCATTAGATTGTTTTAACGATTTATCAAGTAAATATTACATTGATAAAACACTATTGGATGGACAATGGTTTGGACATGGAAGGCTCAAATCCGCAATAGTATCATTCGTCATATCATCGCCATTGGCATCTACGCCAACTAGTAATATTTGTGGTTGGTTGTTGTCATCTATCGCATTGTAAAGACGCAAGCCTATGCAGCCTGGTTGACTTAAAATTTGATTAATAATGACCTCTCCAAAGAAATGGGCTTTTACTGCACTAGTATTTGTGTTTCTGAAATTTGTGGTCCACTGAATGGCTTGAGGAAGTGAAATTGGTCCTCCAGTGTTTGGTGTAATGTTAGTGTTTGGCATATTTTATTTATTAGATTCCTCAAAAATAAGAATATTAAAAGCGTGGTCAATTTATTTTTTGGCCTTCCACTGTTTTGTTAAATTGTTAAAGGTCAGTTAAATGTAAAAAGTGTCTACTTTTGCGTACGTAGAATTACGTAAAAATTTTGCGTAATTCTACGCTTTTTTAAGTCAAAAAAGTACACGTCCTTTGTAATGCTGTATGTTGGACTTTGAGAAGGCGGGCCCAAATGAAAACACGGGCCATCTATTAGCCTTCTCGGTCCAGCTCTGTTGGGTACTTTGGATCTAAAGCGCTTAAAATCACAAACGAACCGCAGATTAACTGAGGTTTTTGTTTAGCTACGCTTTCTATAAATGTACTATGTTTGCAGCGCACTTAGATTTTTATGCAAACCACTTCGCTTTCTGGATTAAAAAAAGAATTGCTATCATTGCCACAGGAGCAATTGGTTGAATTGTGTGCGCGGCTTGCCAAATATAAAAAAGAGAACAAAGAATTACTACATTATCTATTGTTCGAAAGCATAGATGAAGAGCTTTATAAGGACGGTATCAAATCGGAAGTAGAGGAGTTGTTTTCTGAAATCACTAGCCGTAATTTTTATTTGGCGAAGAAGAGCATTAGAAAAATTTTAAGATTGGTAACAAAGTATATTAAATATTCTGGGAAACCTGAAACGGGTATAGAGTTGTTAATTCATTTTTGCACCCAATTAAATGGCCTTGGATTAGATTATCATGGCAGTACCGCCCTGATGAATTTATACGAGGTGCAGCTAAAGAAAATAAAGAAGGCCATCGATGGTTTACATGAAGATTTGCAATATGATTATCGCAAACTGTTGGCGCAACAATTGAACATTGAATTATAAAAAAAAGAGTCCACCTTGCGATGGACTCTTTGCTAAATGTTATTCATAGATCTATACGCTGTGTAAATTCATAGAACTATCTGTAATGACTAATCAACATTGTCATGTAAATATTTATTGCCGCCATCTTTAAAGCGCGCTGCTTTATTTTCTTTTTCCTCTTCAAGAAATAATTTTGACATTTCTATGCCTTGCTCAGCTTCGTCAAAAACCACATTGTGTCTTAAATAAGCAGGAATTTCCATGTTGTTAATGTTCTTGAATTTGTTTTCAACTGCTGCACTTGGTGTCTCTCTTTGGATGCGCATTTTGTTTAACTCTAAGAACAATAATTGTTCGTCTTGAACAGGCGACTCAGTTGGTTTAATATCCTCAATAGGCAATACAATACTTGAAGGTGTGTCTAAGTTAATTTCTAACATGCCAATGTTCTCATTCATGGCTTTTGCTTTTGTCTCCATTTCATGGTTTTCGAAACCAGTAGCAACCACCGTAATCGCAATTTCTTTATCCAATGAATCGTTGTAGGTTAGTCCAAATTTCAAGTTGGCATTCTGACCAGCCTGTTGTTGGAAGAAACCTGTAATGATATCAATTTCGTTGGTATAAGGCTCGTCGTTACCAAAGCTAATGTTTACTAAAATATGTTTTGAACCTTCGATGCTATTTTCATCTAATAAAGGTGAATCTAGTGCTTTCTGAGCAGCATTGATGGCTCTATCGTCGCCACTTGCAATACCTGTGCCCATGATAGCGCGACCGCTGTTTTCTAAAGCTGTTTTAACATCTCTGAAATCGACATTCATATATCCTTCTACGGTAATAATTTCGGCAATGCCTTTTGATGCGGTAAATAAAATATCATCCGCTTGACTTAATGCTTCGCGGTAACGTAGGTTAGAGAACATTTGTAAAATACGTTCGTTGCTAATCACTAATAACGCATCCACATGTGGTTTTAAATCTTCTATTCCTTTATCCGCTTTTTCAGCTTTGTGCGGTCCTTCGTTTTTAAATGGACGGGTTACAATACCTACAGTTAAAATGCCCATTTGTCTTGCTTTTTGTGCAATGATAGGTGCTGCACCTGTACCTGTTCCCCCACCCATGCCTGCTGTTATAAATAACATTTTAGTGTTATGTCGCAGGGCATCTTCAATTTTATCGATGCTTTCCATGGCGCATCTTTTGCCAAATTCAGGATCACCGCCAGCGCCTAAGCCTTCGGTTAAATTGCTGCCCAATTGAATTTTATTAAGCACCGGACTTCTTTCTAAATGCTGAGCATCTGTATTGCAAAGAAAAAAGTCGACACCTACGATACCCCTTTGAAACATATAGTTTACAGCGTTGCTTCCGCCACCACCTACACCCATTACTTTTATAATGGAAGATTGTGCTTTGGGTAATTCTACTTTAAAATAATTCATTTTTAATTTATTTTTATTTGGTTACGACAACTGTTTTTTATTTGAAATCATCCATGGATTGGTCATCATCAATCCATTTTCTGAAACTACCTAAGAAGCCTCTGAGCATACCACCATCGCTACTTGATTTTGATTTAGAAGCCTTTTTGATATTATTGTTTTTGTCTTCCGATTCAAGTTCTTTGAGGCCTTCGAAACCTTGCAATACTAAACCAATACACGTCGCATACATAGGACTTCTTACTTCTTCTACTAAACCTTTTCCTAAGTGTGGATCAGGTAAGCCAATTTTAACTTCACAGTGTGTAGTGTATTCCACTAAGTGCGACAAGTCTTTTAATTGTGCGCCACCACCAGTTAATACAATTCCCAGATTCAATTTGTTTTTGTAGCCAGAAATTTCAATTTCTTCGTTCACCATTTCCATAATTTCCTTAACACGTGCATGAATTACATGTGCCAAATTACGAACTAATATTTCTTTTGCTTTTCTTTCTTTGATACCCGGTACACTGATGAACTCATTGCTTTTTGTGCCTTCAACTAAAGCGTGGCCATATTTAACTTTTATCATTTCGGCTTGCTTTGGCAAAATACCAAATGCATCGGCTATATCTGCTGTAATAATTTCGCCACCAAATGGAATGACTGCAGTATGTCTGATTTTCCCATCATAGAAAATAGCCAAGTCAGTTGTACCACCACCAATGTCTAAAATGGCAATACCTGCTTGTAATTCTTCTTCGCTCAATACCGCATGGGCAGACGCGATTGGTTCAACAATTACATCGCTAGCCTGTAAGCCTGCATTCTCAACACATTTGGCAATGGTTTTAGCTGCACTTACGCGACCAGTGATAATGTGGTATTTGCATTCCAATTTTGTACCTGGCATACCTTCTGGTTCTTTGGTTGTAAAGCGTGAATCGATGGTATACTCTTGTGGCAATGCATGTAATATTTTTGAACCTGGTTCAACAGCAATTCTGTATTGCTCGCGGTTCATTTCTTCTAACTCTTCTTTGGTGATTTCTGATTCAGAATTTTCCCTGATTCTAACACCTGTTTGCTGAAAACTTTTGATGTGTTCGCCAGCAATGCCAACGTTCACCGCATTGATTTCTACATTCGATATTTTAGATGCTTTCGCAATGGCTTCTTTGATGGCATCAACTGTTTTTGAGATATTGGTGACTTCGCCTCTCATGACACCACCAAGCGAAGGTGCAGAGCCAACACCCAAAATGTTGATTTTGCCATTTTCGTTTCTTTGCCCTACAATGGCACAAACTTTTGTAGTTCCGATATCTAAACCAACAATTAATTTATTCGACATATCTTTTTTGAAAATTACTTTTACTTTTTAATTTATTTTGCGGTATCCACAGGGTTTATAAACAACCCATTTTTTTCAGCGACAATTTGGTTATCATACTTTACATTGATTGATTTGTATTTATTCCAACCGATATTGTTTAATCCTTTGAAATAAAAAGCTTTCAGTCTAGTAAATTTGTCTTCTAAGCCTTCTGCAGAACCGAATACAATAGTATGATTTCCTACCTTAGGAATCAACAAAATATCATTATAATTATCTACATACAATTGTTCAATTTGTGCATCCCAGAATTTATCCTTGCTACAATACAAAGCAATGCGGTATAAATCATTGAGTACTTTGGTCTTCGCAAAGCTACTATCAGCAAGGCTTTCGCTTATGTTTCCGTTGGCTGCTATAACCCTTGCAGTATAGGCTTCATTGCGTGGAATTTTAAATCCATTTTTTGATACATAGTAGCTTTGACCCTTGTTGTTAAATACATGGAGCACTGGACTGCGTTGCATCACTTTTATGCGCATGCGTCCACCTAGATCCACAGAAATGTCTGCTTCTTCAACAAATGGGTTCGCTTCTAGGTCGGCTTCCATCTCATCTATTTTTATGTTTTCAAGTCGTGCGCCTACTATTATCATTTCAGGTTCAATGCCTTTTATCACATCGATAATCGCATTGCTGTCTAAAAAACTTAGTTCTGATTCAGGTAAAATTGCAATGCTTATTTTTTTTATTCTTAAACTGTTTTCTTTTTCATTAATGATGAAAAGCGATACCACTAAAAACAGCCCAATAAAGCTCCAAAGAACAATGTTCCATTTTTTATTTTCTTTGAAAAAAGCAACGATTTTACGCATACAAAGCTTGAATTGGTTTTACCAGTTTGTCTATGTCGCCAGCGCCAAGTATAACAAGGAGTTCAGGCTTTTGTTCGGCAATGGATTTTAGTATCCAATTGCTACTTACGAGTTTCACATCGGAGGTCATTTTTAAAGCCAAAAATTCTGAACTAATGCCAGGAATTGGTTGCTCGCGAGCAGGGTAAATATCCATCAGCCAACACTCATCTAAAAGTTCTAATGCGGTTGCGAAATTATCTGCGAAATCGCGCGTACGTGAAAATAAATGGGGTTGAAAAATACCTGTTAATTTTTTATCAGGATACAATTCTTTAATTGAACTAATCGCTGCAGTCAATTCAGTAGGGTGGTGGGCATAATCATCTATCACAACATAATTAGGCGTGTTTACCACATATTCGAATCTGCGTTTTACACCCTTAAAATTAGCCATGGCTTTCCCTAAATCATATTCATTTACACCAATGCGAATACATGCTGCTAAAGCGGCTGTGGCATTTTCTACATTGTGAAATCCTGGAATGCCATTGGCGATATTGAGTTCGATTTTGCGGTATGAAAACTCAAAATTAAATTTGAATTGCTCAATGTTAATATGGTCGTACCGCGCTTCAGATTTTCGAGCTTTGCCATAGTGAATGGTTTCGCCCAGAAAGGTTAAATCTAATTTTTCTCTTATGAGCGCCGTGCCATCTAATTGCATGCAATTGATAAAAGCTTGAAACGATTTTTTAACCTCATTGGCCTGTCCATAAATGTCTAGATGGTCGGCATCGGTCGAAGTGACAATCGCAATATTAGGAGAGAGTGTTAAAAAAGAACGGTCGAATTCGTCGGCTTCGACAACGGTAATGGCTTGATCGAAAATATTCCTTCCATCGGTTTTATGCCAATAGTTGCTGTTAAAATTTGTACTGATACCACCAAGAAACGCAGTGAAATTAATGCCGCATTCATTCAATAAATGAGCAATCATACAACTAGTAGTGGTTTTGCCATG
>CAJBKH010000309.1 GCA_903953615.1 uncultured Bacteroidota bacterium | reverse complement strand
GGTTAAATGGTAAATAAATGAAATAAGGCTTGAACCATTTTTTAATTGCCCAATTTCATCTGTAATGGGTGCATTTACTTTTACTAAAATATCCGCTTGACTGCAAACCTCTTTGGCAGAGCTTAAGATAGTAGCACCTGCAGCGGTGTATATTTCGTCAGAAAAGTTTGAACCGATGCCTGCACCGGATTCTATTAGACATTCAAAACCTTGTTTAATAAAATTTTTAACAACATCTGGACTCAAAGCAACTCTGTTTTCGCCTGCTTTGGTCTCTTTAATAGTTCCTATTTTCATGCAAACGCAAACCTACACGAAATTTTATATTAAACAAGCAATTTGGTTAAAAAAAAATCAACTTTTGACACATCTCAAATTTCCGATTCAAGCTGTGTTAATCGAATAATATGTGTTGATTATCAAATGGTTAAAAAGAAAGCTACAAGTCGGGTCCAGCTGCTCTGAACCATTTTTCAGGCACATCGCCCTCGCGTGCAATTTCAAAATCCGCTTCACTGCACCCAATGAATTTCGGTGCGGTCTTTTTACTGCCATTTTTTTCTGGAATCTGCAACCACCATCGACCAGTCAAATTGCTATGCAAAAACACCATGTCAACTCCGCTTGGTGCATGGCATTTGTACACTTTAAAATTTCGGTGGTTCATAACCGGAAAATCATTGAAACGGTTGTCAATACCATCGCAGATGTACCATATCATTTGCGCGATTTGGGACGCATCGATGCTTGAATTGTCTGACAAGGTAAAATTGCGGAGCAAATAATAATTGATGTTGTTTGATATACCAGCGTATCTGCACAAAGCACATGCTTCGTGGTTAAATAAACCATTCGGCATGGGTTGCACGGCACTTTGAAACTCAGAATATTTGATGGCCGATAAATCAAAATCGAAAATATCTGCTTGTCTTAAAAGTGGTTCCGACTGGGCCATATCTGCTCGCAACGTGCCTAAGCGAACACATTCGGTAAATGCATCTGCCACATTCTGCATAGAATCATTAGTGGTTAAATAACTTTGAAAACCCAAATATGAAGCATGAAACAAACGTTTTTTAGAATTGAGTAAATATCCCAAATCTGTTTCGTTGTAATTTAAGAATGGCGAAACGAGTGCATAATCAATCGATTTGAAATCGATGCCTTTCATTAAGCCTTGGGCGTAATTGTGTTGCTCACCTATAATGATTGGAATAATATTGTTTTCTTTTAATGTTAAAAGACATTCCGCCAAGCCTGCATTGATGTTTTTTTCGGTGCCGGTATGTTTTAAATTACCGAAATCGGCCAATTCAATACCGTTCAATTTATGACTGTAATTGTAGAATTGTTTTCTTACCAAATCGGCATTTTTACCAAGACCAATAATGGCCACATCGACTTGCGAAACATCCGGAAATTTTCCTGAATTGAGTTTTATTTCAGACCCAATTAAACCTTGTTTTTTGCCGATTTCTTTTAATAAAGTTTTGCTAATTGGTTCAAAAAATTCCTTTAACATATGCATGGTTCAATATTGATACAAATATCCGAATTTTGCACCACTTAAATTTCAACATAATGATAGTAACAGGTGCAAATGGTTTTTTGGGTAGCTATGTAGTTAGCGCCTTGTTACAAAAAGGGCATACTGTTATTGGTTTAAAAAGAGCAGATGCATCGACCCAAACGTTTGATAAAATTTTAAAGTATGAGTTAAAGGATCAATACAGCAACTTGCTGCAAAACTTTAAATGGGTGGCAGCAGATATTTTAGATATTACCACGCTCGATGAGGTTCTAACTGCTGGTGCAACTGTTTTTCACTGTGCGGCAAAAGTGGCCTTTAACCAAAAAGAGCACGAGGCCATGATGGCTGTGAATGTAGAGGGTACTGCCAATGTTGTGAATGCCTGTTTGAAAAATGGCGTAAAGCAATTGGTGTATGTGAGCAGTACTGCAGCTTTGGGAAGAACCGACCATGAAGCCTTAATAGATGAACAAACAGAGTGGGAGGATAGCGACCACAATACCCAATATGCCGTTAGCAAACATCTAGCCGAACTTGAGGTTTGGCGAGGTATAGAAGAAGGTTTGAATGCCAGCATTGTCAATCCAGGAATTATCATGGGGTATGGCGATTCACAAAAAGGATCTTGCAGATTGTTTAGAAATGTGGCCAAAGGCATGCGCTTTTATACCAATGGGGTCAATGGTTTTGTGGATGTGCGCGATGTTGCGAAGGTGATGTTAACCCTCGCAGAAAAAGAAATATGGGGACAACGGTTTGTGTTGGTGAGCGAGAATTTGAGCTATCGCACCGTGTTGAATACAATTGCTACAGCCATGCAAGTGCCCTTGCCGAACATTGAATTAAAACCGGCCTATAAAAAAATGTTTTTAATGTTGGTGCGCCTACAATTGTTCTTTTATCCGAAGGCCACCATTACACCAGAAACGGTGCGTACCTCTTTGAAGAAACATAACTATAACTATGCAAAGATTTTAAGTGCGATTGACTTTACTTTTAATCCACTTGCCGAAACCATAGAAACGGCAGGACAGCAATATCAAAAAGAAGGTCTCTAAGAAAATTAAAAAGTGCCCACGACAAGATTCGAACTTGCACAACCTTACGGTCACTACCACCTCAAGGTAGCACGTCTACCAATTTCGCCACATGGGCAACTTTTACAGTGCAATATTAGTTGATTTTATTGAGGGTTAAAAAAATTTTTGAAACAAAAAAAAGGCTGAAATGATTCAGCCTTTTTTAAATATTTGAGAACCTAATTAATCTTCTTTAATGGCTTCGCTTTTTTTCTTGCAGCAAGAACTTGCTTTCTTTTGGCAACATGCTTTTTTGTTGCTTTTTTTAGCAGGGGCAGGGGCTGGTGTTGCAGCTGGTGCAGGCTCTGTAGTGGTTGTAGTTGGAACTACTTGAGGAAGGGTAGAAGGTTGTAAACCTTTTGGGGTTTCCTGTTTAGTGCCAGCCGTACTGGTAGCGCCTGTTGTGCTTGTTTGTGCATTGCTGATAACAGCTACACCAACAAAAAGTGCGAGGGTTAAAATTAGTTTTTTCATTTCTGTATTTAAATTAATAGTAATAAACGTTCAATAATTAAGCCAAAGTTGCGACTACTGTTTCGCCTCCACGTGTTTTTTGTTGCAATTGTACATTCACAGTGGCGGTTAAAGGCAAATAAATATCAATACGTGAACCGAATTTGATAAAACCCATTTCATCGCCTTGCTTTACTTCTTGTCCTTCTTTTACATAATACACAATGCGTTTTGCTAAAGCACCAGCAATTTGTCTGAACAACACCTCAGCTCTCGATCCTGCAATTACAACAGTGGTTCTTTCGTTCTCTGTTGATGATTTTGGATGCCATGCTACCAAGTATTTGCCAGGATGGTACTTTGCATATTTAACAATTCCACTGATAGGGTTTCTGTTCACGTGCACATTCACAGGACTCATAAAAATACTGATTTGTTTTCTTTTGTCCTTAAAATATTCGGGTTCTTCAACCTCTTCGATTACCACAACAGTGCCATCGGCTGGCGCTATCACATGGTTTTCGTTCATCACAGTGTTACGCGCAGGGTTGCGGAAAAACTGAAGAATAAGTATAAAAAAGACCAATGAAATGATCAATATAATTTTGGTCGCCAAATGCGCTTCGCCAAACAATGCATGCGAAGCAAGGTTGATACCTGCTAAAATAAGCAGGGTCACCATGATGATTTTATAGCCTTCTCTGTGGAATAACATTAGAATACGCCTCTGAATTTTTGAGTAGTAGCTACCTTATCGATTGCAACCACATAAGCTGCTGTACGCATGCTGCATTTGTGGGTTGTACCTGTTTCGAAAACAGTATCAAAAGCCATTTTCATGACACGGTCAGCACGTCTGTTTACACGCTCTTCGGTCCAGAAATAACCCATGCGGTTTTGTACCCACTCGAAGTATGATACAGTTACACCGCCAGCATTTGCTAAGATATCAGGTACTACAATAATACCTTTATCGTTTAAGATTTTATCAGCGTTTGCACTTGTTGGTCCGTTAGCACCTTCAACAATTAATTTCGCTTTGATATTACCTGCGTTTGCATCGGTAATTTGATCTTCCATAGCAGCTGGTACTAATATATCGCAAGGCAATTCTAATAATTCCGCATTGTTAATTTTTTCGCCACCAGTGAATCCACCTAAGTTGCCATTTGCTTTGGTATAAGCCATTGCTTCTTCAACTTTAATACCATTGGCATTGTAATAACCACCTGTAACATCAGAAATACCAACGATTTTAACGCCAAGCATTTCGATTAATTTAGCAGAGATAGAACCAACGTTACCAAAACCTTGTACCACACAAGTACACTCTTCTGGTTTTAAACCCATTTTAGCTAAAGCAGAACGGGTACATACCATTACACCTCTACCAGTTGCTTCAACTCTACCAAGTGAACCACCCATAGAGATTGGTTTACCCGTAATTACGGCAGGTGTATATTGACCTTTGATTTTAGAATACTCATCTACTATCCAAGCCATTTCTTGCTGACCAGTGTTCATATCTGGCGCAGGAATATCTTTATCAGGACCGAAAATATCGCTCATAGAAGCAGCGTAAGCTCTGGTTAAACGCTCAAGTTCGCCTTTGCTCATGCTCTTTGGGTCGCACTTAATGCCACCTTTACCACCACCGTAAGGAATACCTACAACAGCTGTTTTCCAAGTCATCCAAGCAGCCAAGGCTTTAACTTCATCTAAAGATACATCCATTGAATAACGGATACCACCTTTTGATGGACCTAATGTGGTGCTGTGCTGAACACGGTGTCCTTCGAACACTTGTACCTTGCCATTGTCCATAATCACCGGAAGGTGAACGGTTACAATCT
>CAJBKH010000308.1 GCA_903953615.1 uncultured Bacteroidota bacterium | reverse complement strand
TCAATTTCAAGGTGAATTTTTAAGGAATGTCCATTTAAAAATTGTAGAATGGTTTTTAATTGTTCGATACCGAAAACAACAGGCTCGAGGTGCTGCGTAATTAACTGCGACAAAGAATCAGGTTCTGTATTCATTACCATGATGGGCACTTGCACCCCATTTTGTCTTAGGGTTACACCCTCATCTGTATAAGCCACCGCCAGATAATCCACTTTGGTATCCAACATTTTAGCGATTTCGTAACTGCCGCTGCCATAGGCAAAAGCTTTTACCATGCCCATAATTTTGGTACCAGTAGGTAAACTACTTTTTATGAAATTTAAATTTTGTAAGGCTGCCGTTAGATTAATTTCTAAAACGGTACCATGGTTTTGACGTTCTAATTTTAGGGCTACTTTTTCGAATTGAAAAGACCGCGCACCCTTTAACAATATGGTTTCGTTGTGAAACTGATTGGGGTTAAAATCGGCTAAAAACTTTTCAGTATTTTCATAAAACTGAAAGGCCGAAGAATTTGTAAAAGTGAATTTATGCTCTAACAATACCGGACCAATGCCTATAAAATGGTCAACTTTGTTGTCTATTAACAAGGCATCTACATGGCCGCACCATTCGATATCAGTTAAACCACTTTGCTCTATATCCGACAAAATCACTGTTGTTTTTTGGTGAATACTTTGTTGTTTTAAAAAAGAAAAGGCTGCACTGAGTGCATTCAAATCATTGCTATAACTATCATTTATTAATATGCTGCCATTGATGGCTTGTTTTAATTCAAGTCGCATACTTACGGCCCTAAGTTTACTAAAATCGGCCGCCTCAAATGCGCCTAAGTGAAGCGCTATCAGCCAACACAAACAGGCATTTTCAATGGCGGCATCATCTAAAAATGGCACACTGATTTCATAGGTTTGTTGTTTGTAAACCCCAGTCAACAAACTGCTACTGGTGTGTTTTAACACCGATACAATATTTAAATCTGCCTTTGGATTTTGAAAATCAAAGCTCAAAAATTGTTGTCCTGAATTTACTTGAATTTGTGGATTATACTGCGACAATACAACCTTACAGTGTTTGAACAACTTTAGCTTTTCATTTAATTTGTGTTCAGTATTTTCGAACCCTTCATCATGGGCCGAACCCATGTGCGTAAGCACACCAATTTCTGGTTGAATAATTCTTTCCAGATTTTGCATCTCCTCTGCTTTTGAAATGCCCGCTTCGAAAATTCCTAAGGTATGGTATTCATTTAAATGCCATACACTTAGTGGCACACCAATTTGGCTGTTATAACTTTTAGGACTTGCACAAATTTTATACGCTTTACTTAACAAATGAATTAACCATTCTTTGACGATGGTTTTACCATTGCTACCTGTAATTCCTATCACTGGCATTTCAAAATGCTTTCGGTGCATGGTTACAAGCGACTGCAAAGCTTCTAAAGTATCATCTACAATAAAAAAATTTATGCCTGGTGCAAGGTGAATGGGATGGTCTTTGGTAACAACAAATGTATTAACCCCTTTTTTAATTAAATCACCAATGTATTTATGCCCGTCGTTTTGACCCGTTTGTAAAGCAAAGAAAATTGCAGTATCAGGTTGTACAACTGTTCGGCTGTCAATGATTAAGTGCCAATCCTTTTTCAAATCATGTTGACCCTTTAAAAGGGCATTCATCATTTCAGATATTTCGGCTAAGGTATACATTGAGGATACAAATTTGACCAATATTAAGCATTTATCATATTTTTTATTTAGGTTCGGACCATAATTCTGTCAATGAAGTTAAAACGCATCCTTTTAGACCCCTTAGTTTACATACTATTGATCATCAACATTGGTTTAGGATATGCCTATTTTAAAAAAATTGTTACATCCGAAACCTTACTTTTTACCTATTTCTTTCAGAGTGTTGTAATGGGTATCAGTTACTACATCCAAATGCTAATGCTCTCTGATTATTCAGTAAAGGATGTTACTTTCAACAACAAACCATTGGAGAAGTCGCGTAAAACAAAAGGCTGCTTCAGTACCTTTTTTCTTTTTCATTATGGCTTCTTTCATTTTGTTTATCTCATCTTCTTGCGTGTATTTATTGGATTTAGAGGTCGCGTTGATATGCATTTTATATATTACGCAATCCTTTCATTTGCCGTGGGCGAAGCTTTCAATATAATTAAACAACAATATAAGCGTGAAAAAGAAGTTCCCAATATAGGCACTTTGATGTTTACCCCTTATTTAAGAATTTTGCCAATGCATTTTTTTATATTAATAGGTGGCTTTGTTGGCCATCAAAATTCAATTGTTTTTATGGTATTTATTATTTTAAAAACAATGAGCGATATCGCTATGCATATTGTAGTAAACAAAACTTACAAAGAAACATCCAATAACTCTCCCATTATCCATCAACAATGAACGCCCACTTAAAACAACAACTTGGAGTATTTTCAGCCATCATGGTTGTCATCAGTGCAATGATAGGCAGTGGCGTATTTAAAAAAATCGCCACCATGAGCGATTTATTGCATCACAGTGGCTGGGTACTTTTGGCATGGGCGGTTGCGGGATTAATTACACTTATGGGCTCACTAAGCAATGCCGAAGTGGCGGGTATTATTGCAAAACCAGGTGGTCAATATGTTTACTTTCAAGAGATGTATGGAAAATTATTTGCCTTCCTTTTTGGTTGGGCTTCTTTCTCTGTTATTCAAACAGCAACGGCTTCGGCAGTGGCGTATATTTTTGCTGAATCATTAAACAATGTTTTAAATAGCTACCATCTAGCACTTCCTAATTTACCTGATTCGATTGCGCAAATGACATTGTTTCACACCAAGGATTTCGATCTTATGCCATTTGCAAACTTTGGTGTTAAGACCTTAGCTGTTACATTGGTGCTCATACTTTCTTTTATCAATTACAGGGGCATACAATATGGCGAAAAAATTGGCAACATCTTAGGTGGCACAGTGGTAGTGGGTGTTTTATTTGTAATATTACTTTCTTTCCTCAAGGGCGAGAACACCTCTATTTTTAACCAAACCATCCCATTTGAAGCCAACAATACTGAACAAAAATCTTTTTTATCCTTGTTTTTCTTGGCCATGGTAGCAGCATTTTGGGCCTATGAAGGTTGGAACAATGTTGGGTTTCTTGCGGGTGAAATAAAAAATCCAAAAAGAAATATTCCGATTGCTTTAAGCTTTGGCACGCTTACCGTCATTGTTCTGTATTTATTAGTCAATACCGCATTTTTTAAAGTTGGCGGTATTGGTTTCTATCAAAACATTGCAGCCCAATCCAATACCATTGCTGCTGTTGAAGCCATGAATACCATTTGGATTTATGGCGGTTTATTTATTTCTATATTAATATTAATTAGCACGTTTAACAGCACGAACAATAGCTTAATGAGTGCCCCCAGAGTCTATTATGCCATGGCCATGGATGGCTTGTTCTTAAAAAGTGTAGCCCATATTCATCCTAAGTTCAAAACACCACACAAGGCGATTCTAATGCAAATGTTTTGGTGTATCTTATTGATTATTACTGGCAGTTTCGATATGCTAACAGAGATGCTGGTATTTGTGGCCTTTATCTTTTATGGCTGTGGCGCCTTTGGTGTCATTGTTTTAAGAAAAAAAATGCCTACTACCCAACGCCCATTTAAGGTACCATTGTACCCAATTTTACCTTTGGTATTTACCTTGTTTAGTTTGGTATTGGTTGTAACAACACTCTTCGAATCGCCTGGAAAATCTTGTATTGGTTTAGGATTGGTGTTAATTGGGTTACCAATCTACAGATGGCTTAATCAAAAAAGCAAAACCACTGCCTAACGCTTGTGCAATTGGTGCATTAAATAGGCACTGCCCAAGCCAACCAAATAACCGGTGATAACATCGGTTGGATAATGTTTGCCGGCTTTTACTCTTAAAAAGCCTTGAACCGCAGGCAGCGTAAATGCCGAAATCCAAATACCTTTGTTGTATTTGCTATTGGGCATGTAGTATTGATGGGTAAATGCAAAACTAAAACACATGCTTGATACGGTTGTTGTATGGGCAGAGAAAAACGACATGCGTGCATCACCTTTGTATTTATAAGCCATTGGCACTTCTGGATTGTATAGAAAGGGTCGATTGCGTTTAGTTAATTTTAAAGCATTGGCGATGCTTTGCGAAAGCATGAAACTTTCGAAGGACACAACGCCAATTTTAAACGCATCTGTTCGCGTTGACTTATTAAAATAGAAATAGGATTGCATTAATATGGCACCTACAGCCACGCCATCACTTACTTTTGCAATCGTTGGATTCCATTGATAAGTGGCTATGCGATCGAAAGCGTTAATGGAATTCCGATTCAATTGAAGAATACTTGCTTGAGGGAGTGGTTGAACTTTTTTCTGTAATAAATAAGTTGAAGTAAACACACCCGAACTACCTAGGGCTATGCCTAAATCCATGCCTGTTTTCAATTGATAGGCATTGGATTGCGCGAAAATATTAGAATTTATAAAAACAAAAAAAATCAGGACCATGCCTGATTTTTTGATAAGATTGGTAATATTTTGAATGGTTTTAAACTGCAAAGCTTTCTCCGCAACCACAAGTTCTTTTGGCGTTTGGATTGACAAAGTTAAAACCTTTTCCGTTCAAACCATCAGTAAAATCGAGTTCAGTACCGGCCAAGTATAAATAGCTTTTTAAATCACAAATAATTTTGATATCGCCATATGGAAATTCTTGATCTGATTCTTTGCGCTCGTTGTCAAAATCTAAGTCATAGCTTAAACCACTGCATCCTCCGCCTTTTACTGAAACACGGACGAAATAATCAGGGCCCATTTTTTGTTCACTCATTAATTGGTGAACTTTTTCTGTTGCTCTTTCTGTAATTGTTATTCCTGCAGACATAACTGTAAAATTTTAATAGTGTTTTTTAGTATCTTCAATTGGTGCTAAACCATTTTTCACGCGGTAATCGTTGATGGCAGATTTAATAGCATCTTCGGCCAAAACGCTACAGTGAATTTTTACTGGTGGTAAAGCCAATTCTTCAACAATGTCCATGTTATCAATTTTCAAAGCATCATCTACCGACTTTCCTTTTAACCACTCTGTGGCCAATGAAGAAGATGCGATAGCGCTACCACAACCAAAGGTTTTAAATTTTGCATCTTTAATGATACCTGTTACATCATCTACTTCAATTTGAAGACGCATTACATCGCCACATTCTGGAGCGCCTACGAGGCCTGTTCCAACTTGTTTGCTGCTTTTATCTAAGGTGCCTATGTTGCGGGGATTGCTATAGTGATCGATTACTTTTTCTGAATATGCCATTTTTAATATTGTGTATTTTTATGAGTGAAGGTGTTCTTATTTAACGGTTGTGTTTCTTTAGTTTATGAATTAATGCTCAGCCCATTGAATAGATTTAAGATCGATGCCTTCTTTGAACATTTCCCAAAGTGGACTCATTTCTCTTAATTTCAATACCGCTTCTTTCACGTGGTTGATAGCGTAATCTATTTCTTCGTCGGTGGTAAATCTACTTAAACCAAAACGCAGTGAAGAGTGCGCCAACTCATCATCAAGACCCAAGGCTTTCAAAACATAGCTTGGTTCTAAGCTAGCACTGGTGCAAGCTGAACCAGAAGACACTGCGATGTTCTTAACACCCATGATTAAGCCTTCGCCCTCAACATATTTAAACGACATGTTGGTGATATGCGGCAAACGGTGCTCGATGCTACCATTCACATAGGCTTCTTCCAAAACCAAAAGTTCTTTCTCTAAACGGTCGCGCATCTTGCTGATTTTCGCTGTATCGCTTACCATGTCTTTCTGACAAATTTCGCATGCCATGCCTAAACCAACAATGCCAGGAACATTCAAAGTACCACTTCTCATGCCGCGCTCATGTCCGCCACCATCCATTTGAGCAGTTACTTTAACTCTTGGATTTTTTCTGCGAACATATAATGCGCCAACGCCCTTTGGTCCATACATTTTGTGTGCAGTAAAGCTCATCAAATCGATGCCATCTGCAATTACATCTACTGGAATTTTACCAACTGCTTGGGTAGCATCTGTATGAAATAAAATGCCTTTTGATTTACATAAAGCTGCTATTTCGCGAATGGGTTGAATAACACCAATCTCGTTATTCGCATACATAATGGTCACCAATATTGTATTGGGCTGAATGGCTTCCTCCACTTGTTGGAGTGTAATTAAACCTTGCTCATTTGTTTTGATGTATGTAATCTCAGCACCTGCCTTTTCAATGTGCTTGCAAGTATCTAAAACCGCTTTGTGTTCAGTTTCAATGGTAATCACATGGTTGCCTTTTTCGGCATACATTTCGAATACACCTTTAATGGCTAAGTTATTGGATTCAGTAGCGCCACTTGTGAAAATAATCTCTTTTGGATCGGCATTGATTAAGGATGCAACCTGACCGCGGGCATAATCAACTGCTTCTTCTGCTTTCCAGCCAAAAGGATGATTTCTGCTGGCCGCGTTGCCGAAATTGTGTGTGAAAAAAGGTATCATTGCTTCTAACACACGGGGATCCATTGGTGTAGTTGCATTATTATCAAGATAGATGGGGAGATTAAGCATTTTTATTTAGACTAATTCTATATTACAAAGGTAAGGTAAGTATTGATAAGTTCAAAAAAGGTTTTGTATGTTGGTATTGATAATATTGATAAGGTTTTGAAATAGAGTTAAAAATATTTCGACTGTTCAATATTTGTATGAATATGTGATGTATGCCAACGAAAAAGGCCAACATTTCTGTCGACCTTTTTCGTTACCTATGAAAACTATTAACCTCTTTTTAAAGATATTATCTTTTTTCGGTAATCCTTGCAGATTTACCGCTTCTTTCGCGTAAATAAAAGATTCTAGCTCTGCGAACTTTACCTATTTTATTTACTTCAATTTTATCAATGTTAGTAGAGTGTAAAGGGAAAATCCTTTCAACACCAACACCGTTAGAGATTTTACGAACTGTAAATGTAGCAGCTAAGCCACTGTTTCTTCTTTGAATGACATCACCTTGGAACAACTGAATTCTTTCTTTCGCTCCCTCTTTAATTTTATAGTGAACTGTAACTCTGTCGCCAGCTTTAAAAGTTGGTACTTCAGTCTTTAAATATTCTTTTTCAACAAATTTGATTAAATCCATGGTGTATTTATTTGGGGAGTGCAAAAATAGTGAATTTTAATAAAGTGCAAAACTTTTTTTGCAAAATAATGCAAACCTTTGTCATAAAAGGCGTAAAGCCTTACTCTACAGTCACCGATTTTGCCAAATTTCTTGGTTGGTCGACATTACAACCTCTCATAACCGCTATATAATAACTTAAAAGTTGCAATGGAATGGTCGCCAAAAGTGGTGTTAACGACTCGTCAGTATCTGGAATTTCGATCACATGGTCGGCCATGGCTCTAATTTTCGTATCACCTTCGGTCACAATGGCGATGATTTTACCCTTTCTGGCTTTCACCTCTTGGATATTGCTCATTACTTTTTCGTATACACCGCGTTTAGGTGCAATTACAACAACTGGCATCTCCTCATCGATCAATGCAATCGGTCCGTGCTTCATTTCTGCTGCAGGATAGCCTTCCGCATGGATGTATGAGATTTCTTTCAGCTTTAAGGCACCTTCTAGGGCGACAGGGAAATTAACACCTCTGCCTAAATATAAGAAGTTTCTTGAATCTTTAAAGATGGCTGCTATTTGTTGAATGGCTTCATCTGTTTTTAAAGCTTTCTCTACTAAAGTTGGAATGGCTTCCAATTCGCTTAACACCAAACGCAAGCGCTCTTGTGAAATGGTACCGCGAATTTGTGCAACTGCTAAAGCCATAATAACCAATACAGAAACCTGAGCAGTAAATGCTTTGGTAGAGGCTACGCCAATCTCAGGACCAGCATGCGTATAAGCACCTGCATCGCTAAAGCGTGGTATTGATGAACCTACCACATTACAAATACCAAAAATGGTGGCACCTTTTTCTTTGGCCAATTCTAAAGCAGCCAATGTATCGGCAGTTTCGCCACTTTGCGAAATAGCGATTACTAAATCATCTGGGTAGATGACAGGGTTGCGGTATCTGAATTCCGAAGCGTATTCAACTTCTACAGGTATACGTGCAAATTCTTCGAATAAATATTCACCCACCAAACCGGCGTGCCAACTCGTACCACAACCGATTAAAATAAGGCGTTTTACATTTCTTAACTTTTCTTCATATTCTTGGATACTGCGCATCGCAATACGACCGCTAGCAGAATCAATACGACCTCTAATGCTATCGTGGATTGACTTTGGTTGTTCGAAGATTTCCTTCAACATGAAATGCGGATAACCACCTTTTTCAATCTCTTCTAAATTAATTTCCAATTTTTGAATGAAAGGTGTTTTCGCAATGTTCTCTATGGTTTTGATACTTAATTGACCATCTTTCACAATGGCAATTTCACCATCATTTAAGTAGGTTACGTCTCTGGTATACTCAACAATTGGGGTGGCATCGCTGGCTAAAAAATATTCACCTGGTTCTTGGCCAATACCTACAACCAAAGGACTCCCTTTGCGCGCTGCAATTAATTTTGCTGGTTCATTCTTAACCAATATAACAATGGCATAAGCGCCAATTACTTGGTTCAATGCAATTCTTACCGCCTCATCAATCGAAATTTGTTCGTTCTCTTGAATGTCTTCAAT
>CAJBKH010000307.1 GCA_903953615.1 uncultured Bacteroidota bacterium | reverse complement strand
TAAATGCTGTCATTCTAACTATTGAATATGATTAGATTTTGAATTGTAGAAATAAAAAAACTAGCATATAAGAAAAAACGATACTTTTGACTTTTTAAATAGTCTTATCTTAAGATAAAATATTTCATAAATTGTTAACGTAAATTATGCATTTACATCCTAAAAACGATAAAATAAAACATGAATTGACTTCTGTTATTCATAAATTACTAATAATTATAGTAATTTTATTGTTTGCCATTTTAATAATGCCATGGGTCATCTTAAAAGACAATCAACCCAAAGATAAAATTGCCCAATCAGTTATAGCTCCTTTAACCAGTGTTACTGATTTAAAAAGTAAAATTTTGTATTGGATTGCCCCTGATATTAATGACATTAAAGATGAAAAACAAAAGGAACAAATAACCTACGGTAAAGAATTAATTGCACATACCGCAAAATATTTAGGCCCGAATGGATCCGTTTTAAAAATAAGCAATGGTTTAAATTGCCAAAATTGCCACTTAGAGGCAGGCACTGTTATTTATGGAAATAATTACGGCTCTGTAGCCTCCCTATACCCCAAATTTAGGGCAAGAAGCGGCAGTATAGAAAATATATATAAAAGAATAACCGATTGTATTCAACGGAGCTTAAATGGCAAAGCCATAGACACCAATGGCAAGGAAATGCAAGCAATAGCAGCTTATATAGAATACATAGGATCTAAAGTAAAGAAAGGTGAAAAAGCGCTTGGCTCTGGCCTTAAAGATATTTCCTATTTGGATAGAGCAGCCAACCCCACCAATGGTAAATTAATTTACATATCCAAATGTCAAAGCTGTCATCAAGCCAATGGCGAAGGGGTGTTTAATGAAAACAAAACTGAATACCAATATCCTGCGCTTTGGGGCAATCATAGTTTTAACAGTGGTGCTGGACTTAGTCGCTTAAGTTATTTTGCTAAGTTCGTAAAATACAATATGCCACAAGGAGCCACCTTCGAAAACCCTCAACTGACAGATGAAGAAGCATGGGATGTTGCAGCCTTTGTTTTATCGATGCCTCGCCCTCGTTTTAATATCAGCAAAGATTGGCCTGACATATCCAAAAAACCATTCGACCATCCCAATGGACCCTACTCAGATAAGTTTACTGAAAGGCAACATAAATTAGGCCCATTTAAAGCGATAATTGAAGCACAGAAGAAAAACAAATAAACGATAAATAACACTTATAACATAGACACAAACTAAGCAATATGAAAAACAATAGAAGAAATTTCATAAGACAATTAAGCGGTGTAGCAGGCGCTGGCATTTTAACAACGACACCTATTAATGCAATTGCCAAAATCATAAAGAAAGACGATACAAGTCAAATAAATGATGAAAATAATCCGTTTACTATTTCTATTTTACAAACAACCGATGTACATTGTCAGTTACATCCGCACGATGAATTGTTTTGGGAAAATGAAAAAGCGGTATTCAGAAAAACAGGCGGTTATGCGCACCTAGCAACCTATCTTAAAAAAGAAAGAAAGAAAAATCCAAATACTTTTTTGATTGATAGTGGTGATATGTTTCAGGGCAGCGAGTTATCTACAAAAACAACAGGAAAAGCCATACTACCCATATTAGATGCTTTAGGTTACAATCTTTATTTACCTGGCAACTGGGAAGTTATATACGGCAAAAAGGTGATGCAAACATTGCTAGGTTCATTAAATGCACCAAAGGTTTGTGCAAACATGTACCACGATTTGGGAAATGGCAACAAAGGAGAACTTATCTTTCCTCCCTATTATATATGGCATATCAATGGCGTTAAAATTGGCTTTTTAGGTTATACAGACCATTTAGTTCCTCTGCGCCAATCGCCCAACTATAGCAAAGGCATTTTATATACTAAGCCTGAAGAAAACCTCGCCCATTTTGTTGATGTATTGCGCAACCAAGAAAAATGCACCAGTGTATTGATTGTGGCACACCTCGGCTTATCGCAACAAATTTATTTGGCCAACTTAAAAGAATGCGAAGGGGTTGATTATATTTTAGGTGGCGATACACACGAGCGAGTGCGCACACCCATTCAATGTCAATACGCAAAAGTGGTGGAGCCTGGGGCATTCGGCTCATTTGTTGGCAAACTAAATCTTACCATTCAAAATGGAAAGGTTATAAAAGAAGACTATTGTTTAGATGAAATAGATACTAAGCAATACCAAGCTTCAAAAGAAATAGAAACCATTATTAAAAATAATGAAGAACCCTTTCATGAAGATATTTATAAATTGGCAGGCTATAGCACCATCCCACTCTACCGGTATTTTGTGATTGAAAATCCTATTGACACCATGGTGCTTGATGCAATGAATTGGGGCTTGCCACAAATTGATATTGTCTTGTCAAATGGTTTTCGCTTTTGTCCACCAAGAACCACACCCGACCATACCGGCAACATTCCAATTACCAATGGCTACATCTTTGATATGTTGCCCGTTGATAGCCAAATTCGAACAGGAACGGTAACAGGAAAGCAAATACAAGTATGGCTTGAAAAAGAATTGAATAACGTATTTGCAAAAAATGCATCAGAACGTTTTGGTGGCTGGGTAATTAAATTTAAGGGCATGCGCATAACATTTAATGCGTTTGGTGAAAATGGAAAAAGGGTACAGGAAATAATGATTAATGGTTTTCCAATTGACGCAACAAAAAACTATACAATATGCGCCTGCGAGCGAGAAGGCGACCCTGCGGATATGGTTTGTAGAATTAAGGGCGCTAGTAACGTAAAAACAACCGAAAACACACTGCATAGTTTGTTGAAATCATACCTTGCAGTGCATTCGCCTGTTACGCCAACACCACAAATGAATGCAAAAGTGTTGGATGCCTCACAAAATTTGCTAACGCAAATAAGCGGTGTGGATTATACGTTTCGCTAATTATCATGAGCATATTTTTAGACTTAAGAATTTACCATACCTAACTAAAAACAGGTTATAAGTATTTCACAAGGCTTATAACTTCCGTTCCTGCACTTTCTAATATTATGCGACCATTAAGAAACCCTAGCTCAGCAATTAAACATGCAACGACCGGATCTGAACCTGCCCTTTTTATCAAATTAGATGCCGCACTAAGGGTGCCTCCAGTTGCCAAAACATCATCAATTACAGCTACCCTTCTACCAGCTTCGATTGCATCACAGTGCATCTCTATTGTGGCTGTTCCATATTCTAAATTATAGGTCTCGCTGTATGTTTTCGCAGGTAATTTTCCTGCCTTTCTTATCATCACAAAAGGAATCTGCATTTTTGCGGCAATTGCAGCCCCTAATAAAAAACCTCTGCTTTCAATTCCTGCAATTATCTGCACATTATATGGTTGCAATAATGCAACACTTTCTGCTATAATTTCATTGATTAACGCTGGCTGTAAAAATAGCGTTGATATGTCTTTGTATTGAATCCCCAATTCAGGAAAATCAGGTATGGTGCGAATAGCCCCCATTATCTTTTCACTCAATGTCATATTATTGATGCAAATGCGTAATTATTGTTTCATGTTGCGGGAAAATCTCCAAAAGGGTTTCCTTCGTATAAAGTTGAAAATCGGCAAAATCAAAACCGGGTGCAACGACACAGGCTGAAAGTGCAAACGTGTTGTCTCCTAATACTTCAGCGCCAAACAAGGTATTAGAAGGAATAACAACCTGCAATTGATGCCCTTTACTAAGATCGCTTCCTAATATTTCTGTTTTATGACTGCCGTCCTCAAGTAGTAAATGTATCGCCACTGGCGCACCTTGTTGATATAACCAGATTTCATCTGATGCTATTTTATGAAACTTAGAAAACTTGCCTGAAGGCAATAAAAAGTAAATAAGTGTAGTTAATTGTCTGCTTTCTCCTGCAAGGTTTAATATCGTTTCCTTGCTTCTATAGGTTTCACGGTAAAAACCGCCCTCTATATGCGGTTGCAACTGCAAATGATCTATGAGTTTTTGTATTTCTGTTGTCATTAATTGTGTGAGTTAAATAAAATTTGTTGAATTACAGCTAAAGAGTTGCCTACTACCTCTGGTAAAAATGCTTCGAAATTCTCAGGTGCATCATTATTGGCTTTATCAGAAATCGTTCGCACCAAAATAAATGGTGTTTCATATTTTTTACAAATATAAGCCACTGACGCTCCTTCCATATCTACTGCATCACCCTGCAATTCATCCAACATATAGCGATAGGTTGTTTGCTCCTTGTTTGTAATAAACTGATCACCTGTTAGCACTCTTCCAATGTGCACACAGTGAGCACATACCGTTTTTTCGGCAATTGCTAGCAACGTTATATCTGAGGTAAAAAAACGAAGCCCTGAATAGGGCACCTCGCCTCGGGGAAAACCCAATCCTCTGCCATCCATGTCGTGTTGTACACTGTCCCTGGCAATTACAATATCACCAATCTGATACACGGGGTTTAATGCGCCGGCCACGCCAGTAAAAACAACAAATATCGGCTGGTATAAGGCAATTAAATATTGCGAGGTAAATGCAGATGCCACTTTTCCTACGCCGCTTATAGCCGCTACACAATGTTTGCCAAACAAAAGCCCTTCAACTATCGAAATGCCAAATTGATTGTAGTGATGCTGCGCTGACATATTGCCTAAAACAGCATCATATTCCTGTTGCATGGCACTTAGTATAAGTATCGTTTGTTTTGCAGATTTCATTCGCAGCAAATATACAGGTTAATTCAAACGACTTTTATACATGCGTGATGTGCATTTTGATCAATGGCCCAGTTATAAAATTAAGGAATAGTTTATAAAAAAAATGATCTTTTTAATTCAAGTAAACACCAGCTCCTAGAAAGAAATTGGTGCCTGGAATTGGAGCGATATAGGCTTTTTTCATCTGCTCTTTGTTAGTCTGGTAGTTGATATAATAATAAGAATAAAAGCCACCCCCATTTTTTGCAACGTCTATCAATCCACGTACAAGATAGGTGCCACGTGAATCTTTTAAATCATACCTATTGGTTCCTTGCACAGATGGATCTGGAGGCTGTACAATATTAATTCCATTCATGTCAAGTATGTAATAGTAGCCGCTTTGATTATCAAAGAATCTAATATTTTGAAGAAAACTTCTAAGGGTTTTGATATATTTAGCTGAATCTAAAGCAAAGTCACTTTTAAGTTTGCCAAATGCTTTTGCCATCGATGTTACCCCATTCTTTACTACTAGCTCATTTATCTCATTTTGACTGTAGAGATTGGACGCTTTATTTTCATAAAACCCGCTCTTCGTATATGCGCTTAAGCCTAAAATAGGGCTAACATATGTAAAGTAATTCTCTTTATCATTGGTAGTTGGATTAATTGAAGAATATTTATAAAACCCACCACCACTATAATTAACAATATCGAGTAGTTTTGGGGTTATTTTCAAGCTATCTGCATCTTTCTCGTTTAATTGAGATTGACCCTCTCTGTTGGTCTTCATTGGATCAGAAATAGTTAAACCGTTCAAGTTTTCTATGCAGACATAGCCTGAATGGTCATCGAAAAACAAAGCTGCATAAGTAAAACGCTTATAAAATAAATTAGCGTCATAAGATAGATTAGTATCATTTAGTACATTTCTAAAGCCAGTGGCGAAGGCTACACAATTATGCTGAACAATTGCTTTATTTAAATCTGTAACTGAATAGGCTTGGGTTGTTGACCCAATAACGGGGGCTTGTTCTTTGTCTTTACAACTTTGTGCTAAGACCAAACAAATGGCAAATGGTAGGAAAAATTTCTGTAATTTCATTTTAATAAATTATTTTTAAAAGTGGTGTTAATTATTTTTTTTATCTGAGACATATTCATTTTCCCAAAAATCTGCATTCTTTATCCCTAAGTCTTTTGGACTAAAAATGGGATCTTTTCCTTCTTTTCTCTGCCTTTCAAAATCTTTAAAAGCAAGCAAGGCTGGTTTTTGGAGGATTATTATGGCAATTACGTTTAACCAGGCCATAATACCAACCCCCATATCTCCAAGATCCCATACAATTGTTGCAGCGCGAACACAACCAAAATAAACAGCAGCCATTATGGCTAGCTTTAATAAAAAAAGCAATGTTGGTGCGCGCTTTTTTTGAGTGAGATAAGCCAGATTTGTTTCCGCAATATAATAATAAGCCATTAAGGTAGTAAAAGCAAAGAAAAATAAAGCTATTGCTACAAAATAGCTTCCCGTTCCTACAAAATCAGGATGAAAAGTAGCTTGTCCACTGCTGAAAGCTTTATCTATTGCAGCTTGTGTATAGGTAGGACTGCCATCCATATGTTTAACACCATCCTGAACATAATAAACGCCATTGTCTACAATTAAATTTCCATCGGCACCCTTAACATTGTACATGCCCGTAATTAAGATCATAAAGGCAGTGGCCGAACAAACAAAAAGCGTATCAACATAAACAGAGAAAGCCTGCACCAATCCTTGTTTCGCAGGATGCGATACTTCGGCCGCAGCCGAAGGGTGGGGACCAGTACCTTGCCCGGCTTCATTGCTGTATACGCCCCTCTTTACGCCAATCGTAATCATTGCTCCTATTATTCCGGCAAAAGATGCCTTTAAGCCAAAAGCACTGCTAACTATCAAACTAAAAATTTCTGGAATTCTTTCATAATTTAAACCCAT
>CAJBKH010000306.1 GCA_903953615.1 uncultured Bacteroidota bacterium | reverse complement strand
CCTTCGATCTTGGTCTATTGGTATCACTTCAGCCATAACGGTAAGAAGATAGAAGTAGATGAGAAACGCGCCCTTGCAAAAATTGATACGGTGACCAATATTAAAATCGTTAAAAATTATGTAGAGATTATCAATATTATTTTCAATGGCTACAAGAAAATTGGCAAGATAGATTTTGGTCCTTACGCTTTGTTGTATGGCTTCAATGCACTCGAAGGCAATAAAATTCGCATAGGGGCAAGAACCAATTTTTCATTCAGTAAAAAAATAACCCTGAGTGGTTATGTGGCCTATGGTATGCAAGATGTGGTAGGACAGCAATGGAAATACAAAGGGCAATTTGAAAGAATAATAAGTCGCAAACATTGGACTACCATAGCCGCATCATACAAAAAAGATGTAGAGCAAATAGGGGTGTCGGATGATTATTATGGCGCCAGTAATTTGTATACCGCTGTTTCTGTTTTTGGTGCCAGTCAGCTGAACCGCGCCAAAGAGGCCAAAATATGGGCCACTAGCGAATTCATCAGAGGGTGGAATGCAAAGATTGTTTTTTTACATAAAGAGTTTCAATTCGAGCAAGTCAAAAACTTTAATTTCGTGTATGGCGAAAATTTATCGGATACAGCTACCAAAACAAGTAACTTTACCAATGCCGCCATTACCTTGGGTTTGCGTTGGGCACCTAAAGAATATTATTTACAAAACGACAATGAGCGTGTGCGTCAAACTAAGCCAGGCGCATTGGCCTTGTCATTAAATTACACCCGCGGAATTAAAGGCTTGTTCGGGTCGCGTTTCGATTACAACCGATTGACAGCAACAGTAGAAAAAGGTTTGAGTTTTGGGTACTGGGGTCGCACAGATTTTACTTTGTCGGGTACCAAAATATTCGAGCGTTTGCCTTATCCCTTGTTAGAGGTACATAGAGGTAACGAATCGTTTTTTTACAGTACCACCTCTTATAATTTAATGAACTTTTTTGAGTTCGTTACCGATCAAAGTTTGTTCTTTAAAATGGAACACCATTTCAATGGGGCATTGTTAAACAGAATTCCATTGATGAAAAAATTAAAATGGCGCGAGTTTGTAGAAGGCCGTGCAGTAATTGGTAGTATTAGCAACGCCAATACCTCTTTCTATCCGCAAGTCGATAACCGTGGCATTCCTGCTAGTAATTTAAACAATCAAATTAATCGTGAACCATATGTCGAAGTGGCCTATGGTTTAGAAAATATTTTTAAGATTTTGCAAGTGGCAGCGGTTCACCGTTTAACCCATTTAAGCAATCCTGGTGCCCGCAGATTTGGGGTTAAATTTGGATTCAGCGTTTCATTTTAAATACACATGAAAGTACTCATCGTCATTCCTTCGCGCTATGGTTCTACCCGATTCGAGGGTAAACCCTTAATCGATATTCATGGCAAATCGCTGGTGCAACGCACATACTTACAAGCCATGAAAGCCAACCTAGATGCAAAGGTGGTAGTTGCTACCGATGATGCTAAAATATATGCCCATGTAAAAACTTTTGGAGAGTGCACCATGACCTCAGCGCACCATATTAGCGGCACCGACCGTTGTTTCGAAGTGGCCGATGTATTGCAGTATGATTTTGATGTACTTATTAATTTGCAAGGCGATGAACCTTTTATATTGCCCGAGCAAATAGAAGCTTTAGCGGCCGCATTTGAAGATCCAAGTGTAGATATTGCCACTTTAAAAAAGGCAATTAAAAGCAGCGATGATTTATTCAATGCCAACATGGTGAAAGTAATAAGTGGTGCAGACGATACCGCCATCTATTTTTCGAGGCAAGCCATCCCCCATGTAAGAGGCATAGAACTAGCGGAATGGGTGAACCATTACGCCTACTACCGCCATGTGGGCATGTATGCGTTTAAGCGCGAGGCTATCGCCCAATTAAAGGATTTAAAGGCCAGTGGTTTAGAATTGGCCGAAAGTTTAGAGCAATTGCGTTGGTTGGAGAACGGCTTTAAAATTAAAGTTTTAAAAACCGATTTTGTGAGTCCAGCCATTGATACACCTGCCGATTTGGTAGCTGTTGAAAATTTCTTGAAAAGCAATCCTGAGTTGATTTAATTAAAAGTCGTACCTTTGCTACCCGATTAGTTGGTTCATCTGTGAGCTGAATTTTATAGTTTTTTCAAACTTTAGGAATTAGGGTCGGCAGCTAAATAATCATTCAAAATAGATGGAACAAAAGTGTAAATATATATTTGTAACCGGTGGCGTTACATCTTCATTAGGTAAGGGAATTATTTCTTCTTCATTGGCAAAGTTGCTTCAAGCCCGCGGCTATAGAGTAACCATTCAAAAATTCGATCCTTATATCAATGTTGATCCAGGAACACTTAATCCATACGAACATGGCGAATGCTATGTAACCGATGATGGTGCCGAAACGGATTTAGATTTAGGTCACTACGAGCGTTTTTTGAACGTGCCTACTTCGCAAGCCAACAACGTAACCACTGGTAGAATTTACCAAACGGTTATTGAAAACGAGAGAAGAGGTGATTACTTAGGTAAAACTGTACAAGTAGTACCGCACATTACCGACGAAATCAAAAGAAGAATGAAATTGCTAGGTGATTCTGGCAAGTTTGATATTGTATTAACTGAGATTGGTGGTACAGTGGGTGATATAGAATCATTGCCATTTGTAGAAGCTGTTCGTCAGTTGTTATGGGAAATGGGTGAAGACAATGCCATTGTAATTCATTTAACCTTGGTGCCCTATTTAAAGGCAGCAGGTGAATTAAAAACAAAACCAACCCAGCACTCAGTTAGATTCTTATTAGAGAGCGGTGTTAAACCAGATATTTTAGTGTGCCGTACCGAGCACCATTTGAATACCGATATTAGAAGAAAGATTGCTTTGTTCTGTAACGTAAATGTAAACGCTGTAATCGAATCGATTGATGTGGAGACCATTTACGATGTGCCATTGGTAATGTTAAAAGAGAAATTAGATAAAGTTGTTTTGTCTAAATTAAAATTAGCAGCCAAGCAAGAACCAGAATTGGTGCAATGGAAAGAATTTTTACAACATGTAAAACATCCTAAAAACGAGGTGAACATTGCCTTGGTAGGTAAATATGTTGAATTGCCCGATGCGTATAAATCGATTAACGAAGCCTTTATCCATGCGGGTGCGGCCAACGAGTGTGCGGTGAATGTAAAATATTTTCACAGTGAATTGTTAACCGACGAAAACGTTGCCGATAAATTGAGAAACTTTGATGGTGTATTAGTAGCACCAGGTTTTGGTAACCGCGGGATCGATGGCAAATTAGTGGCCATTAAATATGTAAGAGAAAACAATATTCCTTTCTTTGGAATTTGCTTGGGCATGCAGTGCAGTGTGATAGAATTTGCACGCAATGTTCTGGGTTATAAAGATGCACACAGTGCCGAAATGAATGATGCTACCAAGCATCCAGTGATTGACATGATGGCATCACAAAAAACCATTTCTCAAAAAGGCGGCACCATGCGTTTAGGTGCTTACGATTGTGTATTAACCAAAGGTAGCAGTGTATCGCGTTGTTATGGCAAAACCAAGATTAGCGAGCGTCACCGTCACCGTTACGAGTTTAACAACAAGTACACCGCAGCTTTCGAAAAAGCGGGTATGATGATTACAGGTACCAATCCTGAAACGGGCCTTGCCGAGATTGTAGAGATTCCAACACATCCATATTTCATCGGTGTTCAGTTCCATCCAGAATTAAAGAGCACAGTAGAAAATCCACATCCTTTGTTCGTGAAGTTCATTAAGAAAGCGATGACCGTGAAACCATAGGCAGTAAGCAGTAGGCAGTCGGCAGTATGCAGGCGGGTGCTGTCGATGGTTTGGTGTTTGATTAGAGGTTGTGCTGCTGTGATGTTTTTCGTAGGCAGTAAGCCGTAAGCAGTAAGCAGGCGGGTACTGTTGATGGTTTGTGTTTTGTTGGTGGTTGTGCTTTTTTGATGCTTTTCTTTGATGAAAAATTTGTTGCTCATATTGATTCTTTTTATGTCAGCTTGTTCTATGGATCGGCAGATTGTAGAGACATTGTATAAATATGAGGTTGCACAATTTAAGGAGCCTGATAAGCCAAGAAACAGAAAGGCTTTGGAGCAATGGAAATTGCAGCATGCACAAATCTTAACGGATAGAAAAGATTGTGATTCATTCGTAATTATCGATTGGTATGATAGTACACGCAGGGGGTTCTCAGGTAAATCAAACATTGAATATTATGGTTCACAGTACTATTTTTGTAATGATACAGGCTACATTTTTAGGAATCACGATAGTATTCAAATAGTAAAAAAGATAAACATAGATAGAAGGTATGATTTCATTGAAATGGCTATCCATGATTCAATTGCTAATGGTACTAAAATAGAAGTAATATTTTCAGGAACAACAGCATTACGTATAATTCAAATTGTAAAGATAAAAAAAGGTAGAATATCTATAACAGGTTTTAATTTGAATAGAATGTTAAGGCAACAAGATAAGATTTGATTCCAGATTGTTAAATCTAAGCCCTCTAAAAAACATACCAATCGGTCGGTTTTTTCTTATTTTATGATTTTTGTATTTTAAAATTTAAAAATTTTCTCCTGCCTACGGTCCACATTATAACGAAGCTACAAAGCATAACCCAACCACCATTCGCTTTTGCCAACTGCCAATTGCAAACTGCCAACTTCTTGCTGCCGACAGCCTATAGCTCACCAAAGAGCTCAACCAACTTCTTATGTCTGTAATCAAACACTTGTTTCAATTTGTTTTTTACAACCAAGGTGTTCATCAACTGACCTAATGGTCCGAAAGGAATTTTGTAATGTACGATATCGTCCATTTGGATGCCGCCTTCTATGGCTTTGATATGGTGCTGGTGGTGCCAAAGGCTGTAAGGGCCGAAGCGCTGCTCATCGATAAAATATTTTAGGTTTTCTACGTGGGTAATTTCTGTGACCCATTCCATTTTGATGCCGGCCAAAGGTTTTACGTTGTAGGTAATAATCTGACCAGCATACATTTTATCATCGGGCTTTACACCATTGGTTATTTCAAAACCCATATCGTCGGGGGTAATGGTTTCGAGGTTATAGGGCGATGATATAAAGTCCCAAGCTGCTTGTAAAGAGATGGGTAAATTTTGGGTGGTTTTTATTTGGTAGATGGCCATGCAAGTAATGACAAATGAAAGGGCTGTTTTGTTTAAGACATTGCATAAAAATAAGTGAATTGAGAATTTGTAATAATTGTAACTTGATTTTAAATTTGATAACGATTAATAAAGATGTCAGCGAGACTTAAACATTTTGACTATTCTTCTCCAGGGGATTATTTCATAACAATAATTACGAAAAACAGGGCCCATTATTTTGGCCAAATTATAGCTCCATCAATTGAAAGTTTGGAAGTTAGTGAGTTACATATGAAGTTAAGCCCAATTGGGCTAAGGGCTCATCATTGTTTGCAAAAATTGAATCTTCATTTTAGCAATGCCATCATTGATGAATTTATGGTGATGCCAGACCATGTTCATTTCATTTTAAGCCTTAAAAAACCAAACACAACAGATGCAACAACTCAAAAGGAATTTAGATCCAATCGATTTTCAAGGCCAGTTGCAGGTTCCGTGTCTGTTATTGTTCAGCAATTCAAGGCCGAAGTGAGACGGTGGTGTGGTAAAAATGGTTTTGAAGCGTTTCAATGGCAACCAAGGTTTTACGACCGATTGATAAGAGATTATCGAGAATTTGCCAATGTAAAGAAGTATATACAAGATAATCCCAGAAATTGGGGTAAAAAAAATTCTAAATAAACCGCCTGTCACACCAACATACGTGTTACACTACCATACCTGTTACACCATCATGTATGATGGTGTACTATCCTGCCAACCCCAAATCTTCTCTCACTTTTCTCGGCAAACTATCTCTCACCAACGCATAGCTATGGTCGATCAATTCTTTAAGGAATGATTCTTTCAATCCATCAAGTGTTACCGTGTTCCAATGGGTTTTGTTCATGTGGTAACCAGGTTTTATTTGTTCGTATTCTTCTCTTAATAATACAGCGCGCTCGGGGTCGCATTTTAGGTTGATGCTTACAAAGTTGTCGATGCTGCAGAGGGCGAATAATTTGCCGCCTACTTTCATCACGAGGGTTTCGGGACCGAAGGGGAGGTCCTCGGAAGTGCCGGGTTTGCTGAGGCAGTAGTTTCTGTAGTGTTCGATGTCCATGGGGAGGATTACTCTTACAAACATAGAAAGAAAACCATTAAACCACAAAGCGAAGCTTCATTGATGCCATATTAAAATAATAAAAAATCAATATAAGAAGCATAAGTTTTTTTTAGAAAGCTTTGGGGGTTGAAAAATAGTAATGCATAGTGTTGAATGTTTTAGAAGACACTGTACTTTTCAAGAACATATAAGGGCTTTTTTACTTTGTAAAAAGGGGACTTGCGAAAGTACTTGTTGCGATGGCCATGACGGCACACTGAGCTTGTCCGATAGCTATCGGACGAAGTGGGACTGGCAACTTTGTAAGGAACTTGTTAAAGATTACAATTTTATTTTGGAAATGATGGTATGAAAAATCAAAATCAACAGTTTTTTACTTTGTAAAAAAGGGGGCTTGCGAAAGTACTTGTTGCGATGGCCATGACGTCACACTGAGCTTGTCGAAGTGCGACTAGCAGCTGTGTGAAGGACGTTGTAAAGCATTATGATTTGATTTCGGAACTGATGATATGAAAAATTAGGATCAACAGTTTTTTAATTTGTAATAAATGTTGCTTGCAAATAGACATGGATAAATATTATGCAAATAGTAAAGATAATATTGAGGTTAGAAATGAAGGCGTTGCAATTATTTTCAGAATGAATGAAACTTTTGATACATTCGTTACACTTATTATTGATAGTAGATGAATTTTGAAAAAATACTTCATACTATCAGTTACCCTGAATTGATATGATTTTAGTACTCTAAAGCATATCTAGTTCAGGGTAGGCTAAAAATAAATTTCAGTTGGAACAAAACGCGGAAAATAAAAAGCAAGTATTTATGCAGTTATATGCACCCTGCCATAAGCAACTCAATGCCTATTGTATTGCTTTGGCTAAGGATAGGGAGGATGCGCTCGATTTGATGTCGGCTACCATAGAGATTGCTTTTACTAAGTTTTCGGAATTGAAAGAGGCGCAGAAGTTTAAATATTTTTTATTTGGTATTGCCTCTCGCTTAATTAATAATGAAAGAAGAAAAGCCAGTGCCAAAATATTTGTAGTTACCGATTATTTATTGAATATAAAGGACAATAACCACCATGCCGATGCTGGAATAGATACTTATTATTTGCAAAAGGCCCTGCAAAAATTAAATACCGATATGCGCGAGGCCATTGTATTGTTCGAACTGCAAGGCTTCAGTATTAAAGAAATTGCTGATATACAAAACACGAATGAGAATACCATTAAAACCCGCCTATTGCGCGGACGAGAAAAATTAAAGGCACTGTTGAATCCAGAAACTACTAAAGAAAACACAAACCTCAAATATGGAACAAGATAAAACCTTACAATCGCTGTTTGAACAATTTGAAAAAGGTCTGCCTGAATTGAAAACCATTCAGGAGGTGGAGCATCAATTGCAAAATATTAAAGTTGGTAAAAAATATTCAATCAAAAAAATTAGTGTCATAATGGGAAGTCTTTCAGCAATAGCTGTAGTTGCCTGTTTATTAGCAACACCAATTACTCGAAAATCGGTTCATGCAACACAGCAAATAATAACAACACCAAAAGAAGAAACAAAAAATACTGAATTGGTGAACGATGAGGTTAAACAAAGTATTGATAATAGTATTGAGGTGAAAGAAAAAATAGTTGCACCTTATTTCTTTCAAAAACCGATTTCAGAAAAGGCGTTTAAAGCAGAAGAATTGCCAAATCCAGCGGCTGAACTATTGGTTGCAGATGCTAATACACCTCTAGCCCAACCAATCGATTCTTTAAAATGCTCAATTGTTAAAGTTGAAGAAAAAGGAATGGTTAAAAACGATCCTTTTTTAAGATTAAGTGACGAAGAATTATACAAGCTTGGCATAGTAGGAAAAGATGGAGGCATTTTTTATGAAGAAACTTACAGCAAACGTAAACCTTTTAGTTTTTCATATATAGTGAAAGGTTCAAGTAACTCAACTACCTACACCGGTGGAACACTCTCGGTATTGGCTCATCCTGATAAATACCCAACATTGATTACTAATATTTGGATGACCAAAGCCTATGGGATGTTAAATAGAAAAAGTTTGAAGGATACTTTAGAAATCTATAATTACGATAAAAAATATTTGCCAATTATTGTCTCTAATAAACTCAATAAACCCAATCCTTATTATTCAAATGAAATGATTTTTTGGTTGCCTAAAAGCGACTATTATAAATCGCTCTTGCCAGAATGGGTGCGAGCTGAATTGAAAGCGAATCCCGATGCATTTTCTTGGGATATGAAAACGGGTAGACAATACGAGCAAGTTGAAATAAGTAAAAATGCTGATCCTGTTTTAATGAAAAAAATGTTAGCTGAAATGAATGCATCAAAAGTAGATTTACTGAAAGGCGTAAAAAGTATCAGTCCTGATAAAAATTTATTAAACAACCTAGGGTTTACAACAGATAAAAATAATAATTTAAGTATAAAATTGAAGTCAGGTAGATTTCATTACAAAGTTTATGTCAAAGATTCTACCACCAATATAATTTCTGACTGCCCATCGGCTGCTTATTACGATGAAGTAAAACATAAATACCAACTACCTATTCCCTTATTTGTAAGCGACTCTGTTAGTAATGAACATGACTTGGAATATCTGCGTTCTGGAAGCAACGGTGATGATGAAAATAATATGCAAGCTTTCTTTAATCAAAAACATTTGTTAACGCCTGTTAAGGTTAACTTTGGACCACTTTCTTTTTCTCAATATTTTTGGTACGAGAATAATCCAAAGTTTTTAAATTGTTTGAACCAAGAACAGCTTGCAATTGCCAATACCATCATGCAAGACAGTACTAAAAATAAACTACTCTTTCAGGCGGCCCAGATCTCCACTGCGGCTTTGCCAATGCCAGATTTGAAAGCTATTTACGAAACACCTAAAGCACAATTCGATAAAATAAATCCACTCATTCCCGATCAAATACAAACCAATCAATTGGGATTTAAAGTTGTGAATCAAGAGTTGAGATTGTCTTTTAAAATATCAAGAAATTCAAGTATTACATCTACAAGCAATAATCAATTAACAACTGATAGTTCAAATTCTATGTTCATTACTTTGGATAAAAATGGCACCTCGGTTAGTTTTAGTAACAGTGATTCAGTTACCCAAAATGTATTCTGGCCAGTTTATATTACAGATGATTTAGGGAAATATACCTACATTTTATTTAAAGACAGTTCGCAACAACCTTTGGATTTTAATCAACTTATTCCAGTACTTGTAAAAACAGGCAGACCATACACTGTTATCGATCAGGTTGAGAAATTAGCCCGACCAGATTATTTACTATGGTATTCCGCTACTCCAGAATTCTTGAAATTGTTGCCTAAGCAAGAAAGTGAAGCCATTCAAATGGAAATGAAGGCCGCTATTGTACATTCCGATTCGGTCATCACTTTGCCTTGTAAATACACCGATGTTTGCAAACAACACAAAGAACATATTAGCAATGCTTCCATCTATCCGAATCCGGCCAATACCCAATTAAACATTGATGTTAAATTTAAAAGTTTAGTGCCACTAACCATTTCTATAGCCGACTTAAGTGGTAAGGTGGTAGTGCAAAATGCATGGGTGTCAAGTACACTTACCGATACGACACAAATTGATGTAAGTGTCTTGGATAGTGGTATCTATTATTTGTATATCTATTCTGCAACTGGAGATATGGTGGTTCAAAAGATTCTTGTTAGTCATTAAAGCGAACTTTTATATTTGACAATTGCCTTTTTCAAAGGGATTGAAAAGGATAATTAGGTCATGTTTTTACGTAACCATAGATTGCCAATTGCCAACTTTCTTCTTGCCAACTTTCTCCCCCCTTTGTTAAATTTCTGTTCAATACTTTAAATTATTTGTCTCTTTAAAGGGTTAAATTTGTGCCATGAATATTTTGATTCTTGGCAGTGGTGGACGTGAGCATGTGTTCGCTAAAAAGATAAGTGAAAGTCCCCTTTGCGATCAACTCTTTATTGCGCCAGGCAATGCGGGTACTGCGCTTTGTGGCGAAAATTTAAACTTTGCTGTTACCGATTTTCAAAATATTAAGGCTGTATGCTTAGATAAAAAAATTGATTTAATATTACCCGGTGGTGAGGATTCATTAGTCGCAGGTATTGCCGATTTTATTAAAGCAGATGCGCAATTAAATCATATTTTAGTGGCCGGTCCTTCTAAGGCTGGTGCCATGATAGAAGGGAGCAAAGATTTCTCTAAAATATTCATGCAGAAGTACAATGTGCCTACTGCCGCCTATCAAACATTTACCAATACTAGCATAACCGAAGGGCAAGCGTTTTTAAGTACACTTAAACCACCATTTGTTTTAAAGGCCGATGGCTTAGCTGCTGGTAAAGGGGTTTTAATTATCGATGATTTAAAAGAAGCCCAAGAGAGTTTAGCAGAAATGTTGAATGGTAAATTCGGTAAGGCCAGCGATAAAGTAGTGGTTGAAGAATTTTTAGATGGCATCGAAATGAGTTGCTTTGTTTTAAGTGATGGTACAAACTATGTGATATTGCCCGAGGCCAAAGATTATAAAAGAATTGGTGAAGGTGATAAGGGATTGAATACAGGTGGTATGGGCGCAGTGTCGCCAGTGCCATTTGCCAATGCCGAGTTTTTAAGTAAGGTAGAAACCAAAGTGATTGTTCCTACTGTGAATGGATTGAAAGCCGAGGGCATCGATTACCGTGGTTTTATTTTTATTGGCTTAATGAAGGTAGGCAACGAGCCATACGTTATCGAATACAATTGCCGCATGGGCGATCCCGAAACCGAAGTGGTGTTGCACCGTGTAGAAAATGATTTGGTGGAATTGTTAAAAGCTACTTGTACGGGTGACTTAAAAAATATAAAAATGCAAATCAGTGCCGCTACTGCAACAACCGTATTCTTGGTGTCGGGTGGGTATCCCGAAGCCTTCGAAAAAGGATTTGAGATAACGCACATCGATGCAGTGAATGATACAACCGTTTATCATGCAGGTACTAAAAATGAAGGGGGTAAAGTTGTGACCAATGGCGGTCGTGTAATAGCACTAACTTCAACAGGTAATAACATGAAAGAGGCCATTGCCAAATCGATGCAAGCAGCCGAGTTGATTCAATACACCAACAAATATTATAGAAAAGATATTGCACAAGATTTAATACACTACAATGAACACATTTAACCATAAAATCCGAAGAAAACGTTTATCCAATCGCTTATTAAATTATTTTTTCAAAGGTATGCTTATCAGTATTCCTTTGGCGGCTACTTATTTTATGATTGCATGGATTTTTCAAGCGGTTGATAATGTTTTTGGAAAAGACCATCTACCAGGCATTGGTATCCTATTAATTGTATCTGTTATTTTAGTGGTTGGCTGGATAGGCTCTAGTTATTTGGTGCAGCCATTCATCAATTGGTTTGATGATTGGATGGAGAAAACACCAGGTGTTAAATTTTTATACTCTTCTGTCAAAGATATCATGGAAGCTTTTGTGGGTGAAAAGAAAAAGTTTTCAGAACCAGTAGTGGTTGAAGTTGGTGGCGAAGGCATTTATAAAATAGGCTTCATTACCAGAAAAGACATGGCCAAAATTGGTATGCCCGATTATTGTGGGGTCTATTTTCCAAAGTCATATGGCTTTGTGGGCGACTTGTTGTTGGTGCGCTTAGATAAAGTTAAACCAATACAAGCCAATTCAACCGAAGTGTTTAAGATGATTGTTTCTGGTGGCGTAACTGGGATCGGAGACCAAGCCGATTAAACCACTGGTACAAACCTATGCACATGCTTAGCATGGTGAGGTTGTAAATAAAATCTTCAACTGGTATAGTGCCTACTCTTAAATCGATTTGTTGGGCTACATCGTAATACACCACAGGTTTTGCTGTAAGCAATCCGTTAACGATTAACATGGGGATAATAGAAACGGCAAAGGCAAAATAAAACCAACTCATGTAACGCCTACGAATAACCACCAAATGGGTGCCCATGATAAATGATAAAATAATGCAGGTCATGGCAGTGTAGAGTTTGTCGCTGTACCAATACAACAAGGTTATGGCGATGCCAAAAAAGAAGATGGTAAACCAGCGGTGTAAGTCTTCGAATAATTCACTGTGTTTAACGTATGCTTTAATCACTTCATAAATAAAGATAGAAGCATAGGGCACGGTAAAAAAGAATAAAACTTCTTCGATGGGCAAATGACCGACATAATAGCCAGTAATATATTTGGCATTGAATCCCCATATCTGCATTTGTGTGAACCATTCATCCCATAACAAAAAGAATGTCGCAGTAATGGCAATGGCGGGAAATAAATATTTCCAACGCTTGTAGAAAGCTACTTTCTGATCGAATGAAAGCAGCAGCGGGAAGAGAAGGGTGAGTGCGTTAATCCAGAGGTACAGACTATTCATTAATTGACTTGTTAAAACCGTATTCCGCGCCATAAACATAAAGTTTTTTGCGTAGAATTCTTCGTGCTACGAAGATACGGGTTTTAACAGTTCCAATTGGAATGTTAAGCTCCTCAGCAATTTCGTGGTATTTAAAACCTTCTACGTTCAACATAAAGGTTACTTTAAGTTCGGTAGGCAAAGCAGTAATGGCTTCTTCTAAATCTTTTCTAATGAACTTCAATTCCGCTTGGTTCTCTGTTCTATGCGAAGGAATGTCTAAAAAGAAAGTATTGTCTGTAGCATCTAAGAAGGTATTGCGTTTTACCATTCTGCGATAGTTATTGATAAAACTATTTTTTAAAATGGTAAACAACCAACCTTTAAAGTTGGTGCCTTCAGAAAATTTACCTTGGTAACGCAAAGCTTTCAAAATGGTTTCTTGCACAAGATCGTCTGCATCATCTGAGTTTTTAGTCAATTGCATGGCCAAACCTTTCATAGCAGACATTTCTTTTTGCAACATGTAGTCGAAAGAAACAGGGAGTATTTGTGCTGTGTTCATTTTGATTATTTAACAGGTACAAAGTTGTGGTATTAAAATTAATTTTTAAGCATTTTTTGTTTAATGTTTTGAATTTTTTATTTAAACAAAAAGCTTAGATATTGGTATACAGCTGTTTACGTTTAAATGTATGTCTAATATAGTCCTATAGATTGACTCTATAAGCCCCTAAGTGCCTAGTTTTCATTAATGGTAAGCCAACGATTTGTTAATATTTCTTAAACAGACTGTTTTTTGCAACTGCTTGATATAAGCGCCTTTTCTTATTATTACACTGATTATCAATAGAAATTTAAACTTTTATTGTTTAAGAAAAATTAAACAAATGTCAAAAACATTAAGTGGCTCATTAGTATACTCTTGTAAATTATTAGTTCTTTTGCATAAACAATTCGATTCATCCAATAGTTACTTATTATAGACAATGAAAGTTTCAGTTATTAGAAAAGCGCACTTCAATGCTGCGCACCGCTTGCACAATCCTGCCTGGAGCGAAGAAAAAAATCAGGAAGTATTTGGGGTTTGCAACAATCCACATTACCATGGTCACAATTACAACCTAGAGGTAAAGGTAACTGGCGAAATTGATCCAGAGACCGGCTACGTTATCGATACAAAAAAACTAGCCGCACTCATTCGCTCAGAAATTGAAGACAAGTTCGATCACAGAAATTTAAATTTAGATACCATTGAATTTAAAGAATTGAATCCAACAGCCGAGCATATCGCCATCGTGATATGGGAAAAATTAAGAGCCAAAATTGATAGTCGCTTTGAATTGGGCATTCGCCTTTTCGAAACTGAAAGAAACTACGTAGAATATAATGGATAACAAGCAACATAACGACGACCACGATCACGACCACGAAATGTTTAACATCGATACGCCAATGCGTGCCGATGCGTTTAAACTAAGTGACGATGAAAAAATAGACATAATTCAAGGCCATTTCAATACCATCATGGAGACCCTCGGCTTAGACATGACCGATGACAGTCTCAGCGGTACCCCTCGAAGGGTAGCCAAAATGTATGTGAAAGAAATGTTTTGGGGACTTAATCCGGCCAACAAACCAGAAGCTTCGCACTTTAAAAATAAGTTCAAGTATTCTGAAATGTTGATTGAAAAAGACATTAATTTTTATACCAATTGCGAACACCATTTTGTACCTTTCTTCGGTAAAGCGCATGTGGCTTATATCCCCAATGGCAAAGTAATAGGCCTGTCGAAACTTAACCGAGTTGTAGAGTATTTTGCTAAACGCCCGCAAGTGCAAGAGCGCATGACCATGCAAATTGTAAATGAGCTGAAAAATATTTTGAAAACAGAAAATGTTGCGGTCATTATCAATGCCAAACATTTGTGTGTTGCGAGTCGCGGTATCAAAGACGATAGTAGTCATACAACCACTGCAGAGTATTGTGGTAAGTTTGAAGAGGAAGCTACACGTCAGGAATTGCACCGTTTGCTTGCCATAACAGCCTAAGATTTTAGTCCGTAGTAGTCAGGTCATCATATACGATGACCTAACGGGGTTAAAAAATCAAACATTTAACAATCCACCTGTGTGTACCAATAATATTTTATCTGTTGGTTTGAAATAATTTTGTTGAATTAAATCTGCCACTGCCATCATCATTTTACCTGTATATACAGTTTCAATGGGCACGCCCGTTTCTTGTTTGAAATGTGCAATAAATTTTTTTAAATCATCATCCGATTTGGCATACTTGCCGCGGTGGTAATCGTGAAACACATACCAATATTTAGTGCTGTAGTGTTCTAGCCTAAAATCGAGTTCGAAGTTATTTTTAAGCGAACTGATACCAAGGATTTTTGTGTTTAATTTTTTTTCAATCACCCCTTTTACCAAGCCTTCCATGGTGGTGCCGGTGCCTAAAGGGAGTATGATATAATCGTATTCCGTTTTTAGTTCATCTAATATCTCTGCACAGCCTTTTAATGCCAAAGGATGGTTTCCACCCTCATCCAAAAAAAATGCTTTTGAGTCATTGCCAAAATATTGATTAAACAAGGCGTGTTTATCTTTGTAAGCAGTGCGCTCAACATGGTGTAAGGTCATGCCACAGTCAATGGCCAATTGCTCGTAGTGGTTCAGCCTTCTTACTTCATCACCACGAATAAATGCGACTGTTTGTATGTTAAATGCCTTGCCAGCAAATGCAGTTGCAATCACATGGTTGCTGTAAGCCCCGCCAAAAGTAACAATGGTTTCTAGTTGATTGGCTTTGATAAATTCGATGGCATATTTAAGCTTTCGCCATTTGTTGCCACATACGATGGGGTGAATTAAATCATCGCGCAAAATATCCATGTGCTGTATTTTTTCGAAAACACTGTACTTTAAAGATTCTACTTTGCTGTTTTGAAATTCGCCCATGCAAGGTTGCAAATGAAATACAATTCGATGAAATATTTTTTAGAATTAAAAAAATGAATAAGTTTGTTACATAATTTTAAGAGCCATGATTATTTATAACGTTACCTGCAATATTCCAGAAGAAATAGAAACAGAATGGGTGCATTGGATGAAGCATACCCACATTCCAGAGGTTATTTCAACCGAAAAGTTTACAGGCTTTAAAATGCTTAAATTGTTAACGGTGGTGGATGATAATGAAGGGGTGAATTACGCCATTCAATACTATTGCAATACCATCGATGATTTTAATGAGTATGTAGACAAGCATGCCTTGGCTTTAAAGGCTAAGACCTACGAAAAATATGGTGATAAGGTGTTAGCTTTTCGCACACTACTAGAAGAAGTATAAGTTAAAATAATCATCTAACCACAGTCAGACTGAGCCTGTCGAAGTCCCAGTGCTTCCGAGATTAACGCCAAAGGATTTTTGGTAAAGCCAAACATGCTGGCTTCGAAATACTTCGACCATGCGTTCGACAAGCTCAGTAGGACGAAGTGTTAGGATAACGAAAAATCATAACCGACCTTAGTCAGACTGAGCCTGTCGAAGTCCCAGTACTTCCGAGATTAACGCCAAAGGATTTTTGGTAAAGCCAAACATACTGTCTTCGAAATACTTCGTCCATACGTTCGACAAGCTCAGTAGGACGAAGTGTTAGGATAAGGAAAAATTATAACCGACCTCAGTCAGGCTGAGCCTGTCGAAGCCCCAGTAATTCCGAGATTAACGCCAAAGAATTTTTGGTAAAGCCAAACATACTGTCTTCGAAATACTTCGTCCATACGTTCGACAAGCTCAGTAGGGCGAAGTGTTAGTATGACGAAAAATTATAACCGACCTCAGTCAGGCTGAGCCTGTCGAAGCACTAGTGCTTCTAGGCATAATATCTTAGGATTTGAATAATCACAATCGATCTATGAACTAATCAAAGTTTTAATCTGTCCCAATAGAAATTGGGACAGTGTCTTAATGATAGCTCAATCCAAACGGGGTTTGCCAGTGCTTAATTAGATTTTATGAGACAGGCTAAAAGTATAATCCCTACGGGATATAGAAGCAGGGGTTAGTTTTTACTTACAGTTATTAAATCCCTACGGGATAAGGATACAATTGTTGATTTTTGAGTTGCATAAATTAAATCTGAGAAATTAATGTATTCAATTCTCTTCAGTGAATCTGTGGCTTAAGTTAAAATGTTTGGTAACCTTATGCAACGTGTGCTGAAAGCTTAGTTGAGCGCGAGTGCATGGAGAACACTGGAATAGGTGAGGTGCTTACGAGTTGTTGTGCATAGGTGCCCATAAAGAAACTGTTGGTACTTTCCATTTCTGTCATGATAGAAATTAAATCGCAATGGTGAATAGCTGCAAATTTGATACAGTCTTCAGCAATATTGTTGCCATAGCTTTCATCAAAACTGGTTTTAACGCCTTCGTCTTTTAATAAATTTTCGACCTGTGCAGCATATTTTGCTAGTTTAATGCGCGACTCTTCTGTTTTGAATTTGCTAACGCAGAAAATCAAAACTTCGGCTTCAAAACCTTTCGCAATTTTTGCAACCCAATTTACTTTTTGTCTGGTTTCCTCACTATCATCAATTGGCAACATTATTTTATGAAAGCCTGTGAAGGTATTGTTCTCGTTTTGTAAAGTGATAACAGGGCAATGAGAAGTGCTAACCACTTTGAATGCGTTGCTGCCTACCCAAAATTGTTGAAAGCCGGTTACGCCATAGGCGCCAATCACAATTAAATCAATGCTTAATTCTTTTTCTAATTTAATAATTTCTTTGTGAACAACACCTTTGCGATCGTAATACACAAATGTCATGTTTTCCTCGTCGCAAATTGTTTTAACGGTCTCTAATACCTCGGGGGTCGATTTTTCATTCTCTACGTGTGCCACATGTAATTTGGCATTGTATACTTTGCAGAAAGCAATGGCGGTTTTTAAAGCACCTCGGGCCGAAGGCGAGATTACAAAAGGTACTAGAATGTTGTTGAGCGTTTGCATGATGTGATGAATTATTTGATTAAAAACAAATTAAGTAAAAAATAATTGATAAAACCAAAATTAGTTCTAAGTTGTTATAAATTAATGGATAATAAATGGATTGAAGAAAAAAATAGTTTAAACAAAACCTTCGTGTTTCCCGATTTTTTAGGTGCTATTGCTTGGATGCAAAAGGCCGCAAAGCCAATTGATGCCCTTGATCACCATCCGGAATGGACCAATGTTTACAATAAAGTAATCGTAAAACTGTGCACCCACGATGCGCAAAATACAATTACAGAGAAGGATAGAACCTTGGCCAATTTATTGGATAGCATTTGAAAGAAAATCTTTAAGTTTGAAACTTATGTCCGGCCTCTATATTCACATTCCTTTTTGTAGACAAGCGTGTATTTATTGTAATTTTCATTTTAAAACGGGAACATCGCAAGTGGATGCCTTGGTAGATGCCATCTGTAGGGAAATTGAAGTACGGAAAAGCGAATGTACTGAGCCTGTTGAAACTATCTATTTTGGAGGTGGAACACCTTCATTTGTGCCGGCCGAGGCCATTGATAGAATTATAAAAACAATTCACAAATATTACCCGATTGAAAAAATTACGGAGTTAACCTTAGAAGCCAATCCAGATGATATTAATGAGACCCAATTACTAGCATGGAAGGCTGCAGGTATTACGCGCTTAAGCATAGGTGTGCAAAGTTTTTATGACAATGATTTGAAATGGATGAACCGCGCGCACAATGGGCAAGAAGCAGAAACCTGTATCAAGCTGGCCATTGACAATGGTTTTGAAGTGAGCATCGATTTGATCTTCGGATTGCCCGAAAGCAAAGAAGAGCAATGGCGCTTTAATTTAATAAAAGCCAACGCCCTTGGTGTTCATCATCTGTCTTGTTATGGCTTAACACTCGAAGAAAATACAGCATGGAAAAAATTAATAGAGCGCGGTAAATATGCCCCGGCCAACGATCAATTAACAGCCACCCATTTCGAATGGACCATGGAGTTTTTAAGTCGCTACGGTTGGCAGCACTACGAAATTAGCAATTACTGTCAACCAGGTTTTATGGCCAAACACAACACTTCGTATTGGCAACAGAAACCGTATTTGGGATTTGGTCCTTCGGCCCATTCTTTCAATGGCACCGAGCGCCAATGGAATGTTGCTGACAATGCGGCTTATACCGATGCTATAGAAAAAGGAGCATTGCCTGCAGAGAAAGAAGTGCTCACCAAAGAAAATAAAATCAACGAGTACATCATGACGGGCATGCGCACGCAGTGGGGGATTGATTTGATTGCACTCGCCAAAATGGGTGGACGCAACGCGGCATTTAATGAGCAGTTAGAAAAACATCTGAACAATAAAATGGTCGAGCAGGAGGGGCAGGTGATTCGTTTAACCAATAAGGGTAAAGTATATGCGGATGCAATAGCTGCGGATTTTTTTGTGTCTAACGCAAGCTAAAAGTATAATCCCTACGGGATATTGAGGCAGTGGTTATGTGACAATTTACAGATATTAAATCCCTACGGGATAAAGCGATGCTTCAGTTATTTTTAGGTTTATAGATATTGAATCCCTACGGGATAAAGTATGCCATAAGGTATTCTATAAGTCATTTTATAAGTTAAATACAATCTGAGAAATATATGGATTCAATTCTCTTCTGTGAATCTGTGGCTTTTTAAGAATAAGCGCAGCAACACTGCATGCACACGAAAAAACTACCCTTTGTTATTGGCTTTTTGGTATTTTTTTACCGCATTGAAAATGGCTTTCGCAATCACGGCTTGACCGCTGTCTTTGCCCAATGTTTTGCGGTCTTCGGCATTGGTTAAGAAACCTGTTTCTACCAATACACCTGGCATGGCGGTTTTCCATAGTACCAAGAACCCCGCTTGTTTTACACCTCTGCTTTTGAGTTTGGTATTGGTTTTAAACTCCGTTTCTACATGGCTTGCAAACTTTGCACTTTGCGAAATGTAGGCGTTTTGCATCAAGGTTAAAATAATATGACCAGCAGGAGAGTTAGGGTCGAAACCAGAATAGGCTTCATTGGTTTTATAATCTTTTTCTAAAAGAATTACATTGTTCTCGCGTTTTGAAACAGCTAAATTACTTTCCGACTTGTGCAAACCCATTAAATAAGTCTCGGTTCCGGAAGCTTCATGGTTGTCGTTTGCGTTGCAGTGTATGCTTATAAAAAGGTCGGCATTGTTTTTGTTTGCAATGTTACCACGTTCACTTAATTCAATGAATTTATCTGATTTTCGCGTATATATTACTTTAACATCCTTCAGGCTGTCCTCTATCATTTTGCCTAATTTTAAAGCAATAGAAAGGGTTACTTGTTTTTCGTTGCTGCCACCACCATTGCAGCCGGGATCGTTGCCGCCATGGCCAGCATCGATTACCACAATGTTAAATAAATTGTCCGCGTGGTTGAATGAGGATCCGCCAAGCAAAACAACCGTTAAAGTAAAAAATAATAATTTCTTGTTCATAATTCAGTTGGTTCGTTTTTTTGCTTTAGTTTTGTGCAAAATTCGGCATTTGTTTCTTCTAAGTACTTTTAATAAAACTAAAAATCTCCCTCGTTTATTGTGGATAATGCTGCTAACGTGTGGGTTTTTGTACATTAATAACGCAAAGGCTCAGGATACTACATTCAAAACAACTGCCAAAGTTCAAAACACTTTACCAACCGCACCACCACCACTAAAAAACGATACCTTTAGAATCGCTAAAGATGCAATCGATGCCATCATCGATTATACAGCAGATGATTCTATCATAATTGATAATAAAACCAGAAGGGCTTATTTATACGGTAATGCCAATGTAATCTATGATGGTATGAATTTGAAAGCAGCACTCATCATTGTAGATTTTAACAAACGTGAATTATATGCACGTGGTATTGTAGATAGTTTGGGACATTACGAAGGTCGCCCTAATTTTAACGATGGTGACCGCGAAACCGAAGCCGATACGATGGTTTATAATTTCGATACCAAGCGCGGAAGAACATACGGAATCGCCATGAAAGAAGGCGAAGGTTACGTGCTTTGCAATAAAGTATTGCGCGACAATGATAAAAGTATTTACAGCGATTTGGGCAAATACACCACCTGTAATTTACCGCATCCCCATTTTTATTTAGAGGCCCACAACTTAAAAATTATACCTGATAAGAAAATTATTTTCGGTCCATCGAATCTTAAAATTGAAGATGTGCCAACACCTTTGTTTTTGCCCTTTGGTATGTTCCCTACAAAAAAAGGACAGAAGTCCGGCTTGATTCCTTTTGAGTATGGTTTAAGCGGTCGCTATGGCGCTTACTTAAGAAATGTGGGTTGGTATTTTGGTATCAGCGATCATTTCGATCAAACCATTAATGGCGATATTTATTTCCGCGGCAGCTGGCGCTTGGCTTCAAATACTAGGTATGCTAGTCGCTACCGTTATGCTGGATCAATAGGACTCGAGTATTCTAAATTTTTAAATGGCGAACGCGAAGATCCTAATTTTAAAACCAATAATACCAAATCGTTTAGTGTTCGCTGGTCGCACAGCCAAGACCCTAAAGCACGCCCAGGGACTTCGTTTACGGCCAGTGTAAATGTTCAGAAAAACAATGCCGCCCAGTTGAACTCGCTCGACCCAACGCAAATCGTAAGCAATCAATTCAATTCATCCATTGCGTTTTCAAAAACCTTGATGAAGAATAAAGCCAATTTTTCTTCTAATATTACGCATTCACAAAATACCCAGACCAAAGCCTTTTCAATGTCATTGCCAACGGTTAACTTTAGCTTACAAAGGGTCACACCTTTCTCCAAGCCCAATAAATTTGGAAAATACAAATGGTACAAAGATTTGGGTGTGAGTTATCAGGTGGTAGCCGAGAATAGAATCGATACCAAGGATAGTATTTTCTTTTCAGGCAGTCCGATTGCCGAAATAGCGCCTGGTTTTGTTTCGATGTTTGCTAAATTGCCACAAGTTAATTTAAGGGCAGCCGATCAGTTTAAACAAGGCATTGTGCATACCTTACCCATTACATTGGGATCTTATAAATTAATTAAAAACCATTTTTCTTTAACACCAACGGTGGCATACTCTGAGTATTGGTATTTTAAAACCATCACGAAATCTTACGATTCGGCCCGCAATAAAATTGATACCACTTATCACAATGGGTTCAGCAGATCGAGCGATTACAGTGCAGCCATTAATTTAGGAACCCAAGTATTCGGAACCTTCCAATTGGGCAAAGGGAAAGTAAGTGCCATTCGCCACACCATTACTCCGAATTTTGGATTTAGTTACCGACCCGATTTTAGCGATGAAAAATTTGGGGTCTACAAAAGCGTAAGAACCGATTCAGCCAATACACCAGAAAGGTATCAAAAGTATTCGATTTACGAACAGGGTATTAAAGGCGGACCGGGCGGAGGACCAAGTGGTTTAATGAATTTCTCTATTGGCAATAATTTACAAGCCAAAGTTTTGAAGCGTACCGATACCAGCGCCAAATATGAGAATGTTACTTGGATAGAGAATTTTAGCTTGGCTGGTAATTATAATTTTTTGAAAGACTCCTTTCAATTGTCGAACATTAATGCCTCTGCTTTTACAACTTTGTTCAAGCAAGTGCGCATCAATGGCAATGCCTCTTTGAATCCGTATACCAAAAGTTGGAACCGACCAATTAATAAATTAGAATGGCAAAATAGCCGTCGCATCGGTACATGGACCAATGCCAGTGTGCAGGTGTCTACGAGGTTCGATGCTGCCATGTTTAAGCGCAAGAAAAAAGATACCACTGGTTTGGTGAAGTCAGAGCAAGATGAACTAGAACTAAAAGACATGAAACGCGATCCCTATGGCTATGTGAGTTTCGATATTCCTTGGAGTTTCAATGTTAACTATGCCATGAATTATTCGCGTTTAAATTACAGAACCCAGTACCTGCATAATTTTAGTTTTGGTGGCGACTTTAGTTTAACCCCTAAATGGAAAATTGGTTGTAACAGTGGTTATGATTTTTTGAATAAGAAAATTGCCTATACCCAATTTAGTGTAAGTAGGAGTTTGCATTGTTG
>CAJBKH010000305.1 GCA_903953615.1 uncultured Bacteroidota bacterium | reverse complement strand
AGGTTGAAGTTTAATTAAAGCACCCGCACATTGATACGGTATATATGACAGATCCACTTCAGGTGTAGGCATACTTTTTAATTCGATACTATCTGTGATGCTGCAGCCTGCTTGGTAAAGAATTTTCAATAACACTTTTGATTCTTTTTTCATTCTAAAATGAAACACTGAGTCATTGTTCAAGCTATCTTTTCCATTCAGTTTCCATTTGTATGTAGGGTTATTAGAAGGGCTCAGGTCAGAGGCCTTTACAATGGCTATTGAATCACGGCAAACCATGGGTGCAGACTTTAATACCAAATTGGAATTGAGATAATACCAATTAGTTACACTGTCTGTAAATTCACATTTTTCAGCATCCTGAATTTTCAATTTTACTTTTTTACTTTTATCAATAACGATGCTAAAGGCACTATCAACAACAGCAGTATCAATACCATTGATGCTCCATTTGTAGTATATCGGTCGTGGAAGATCTAAAGTATTGGCCACTATGTTCACCACTTGGCCTTTGCAATAGGTATTATCTCCATTGAGGATGGCATTGTGTTGGCGAATGGTATAATTCACACTGCGTTCTGCTAAGCAACCACTGCTATTCGCTACTTGTAAATACAAGTAAATAGCGCTGTCCATTTTAATTTGAATAATTGAATCCTTAATATTTTGAATGGCCCCATTGTATACCCATTTTAATTGATTGAAGCCTGATACCTGACTGGGTAAAGTTTTAAAACTTACAATGCTTCCTAAGCAAACTTCATGGTCTATATTATCATTAATAGCCGGCAATTCAACGGCATTTGATGCTGTGAGTGTATCGACCACCATGATTGGGCAACCGATATTTGAAGTGGCGCTGATATAATGTTCAATCACAATCTTGCCATTGTAATTGAGAGTGGCCGCACCACTAAGCACCCTACTGCTAAACAATATTTTATTAATGGACAAGGGCTTAATAACGGTATAACAAGAGCCGGTGTATTCTGGATACAAACTATCATAAATGGCAACATTCCAATTCACTTGACCGCAGTTGCCAAGACCATTGGTGTATTTAAATTTGGGTGCAGGCGAAGTGGCGATGGTTTGCGTATGGCTAACTAAATTAATATTGCACTTACGATCATGAGTACCCATTGTAAAAAAGTTTTTCTCTAATCTTTGGTTCGGCTTCTTGATGGTTTGCCAGCAGAATTCTGCCTCCTTTTCTCTTGCCGTGCTGTCTTTAATTCTAAAATTAGCGTCTTTAATTCCATAATCCCAAAACAGCTGAGTTGTATCTGCTTTTAACTGATTTGGGGCTTGATTATCTCTCGTTACTTTACTTAAACAAATCTTATTGCCCTGACAAATGAATGCACTAAAATTCCCAGGAATTGTAGGTGGATTGTTATCTGGTATTCTTACAATATTTACCAGCATTTCACGGACTGAGTATCCTAACCACTCGTATTTTTGGGTTTGTTTATTGTAGCGGTACTCTTCAATCTTATATTTTATGGTGCCTATTTCATTACAAACAGTGGGTGTAAAAATCGTTTGACAATTTCTATCGTCGAAATAAAATCCACGCGGTGGCTTGGCATTCGGCAAGGGTTTACAATTAACCGTTCCCGGTGGCAAACAAAACGGAGACATCGGAATTTGGGGCGTTAAGGAACCCTTGTAAGTCATGTTAACTTTATAATTCGATTGCACATTTACCAAACTAAAAACAAAGGAATCGTTGTCGGTGCTATCCAATGGTCCGGGTGAATAGACCATTGGTAAATTACACCCTTGCTTAAACTTAGGCTCCATGCTAAATTGGGGCGAGGTGTTTTTTGTAATATGGGTTAAACAAATATTTGTTGAGGCATCAATGTAAAACTGACCCGTATCGTGAGTGTTAGGATTGGCATAGCGCGCAGCCATGCGAATCCCAAAATTTACCACACAAATTTGTTTGCTTACAAATACATCATAAGGCGCCACATTAAAATCGATGGTATCAATATAGGTGTGTTTTTCGAACCCAGAGTTTGAAGCTGCGTTTTGTTTATTGCAAGGATTGTTACAAGTATCGTTGATTTTACGAATGGCAATGCGTTTAAAGTGCATGGCCCTCACTACAGTATCACCATATAAATTGGCAGTAATACCATTCAACGCACCTGATTCGCACATGCGGTAAAGGTGAGCCGTTACCTTATATTTTTTTGCACCTATTAATTCATAGTATACCTCGCCCCCTGAAATGGTTTGGGCATGAGAATCGGTTTTAAAAAATACTGAACAAAAAAAGAGAATTAGAATTGGTAAGGTTTTATGCATATTGGAGAATGGGTTTCAAATCTGAGACACCACACCACTTCAATATGTTGCCTAATCCATCAGAGATATTTGCTTGCTTAGTCTTTTGTACGACCAAATACACGCAATAGCAATAGAAACAAATTGATAAAATCGAGGTAAAGTGATAGGGCACCCATTACAGCTTCTTTTCTATCCTCTTCGGTACCTTCGTTACCAATGATGTTCATTTCTTTTATTTTTTGTGTATCGTAAGCAATTAAACCTGTAAAAATTAAAATACCTGCATAAGTGGTAATCCAATACAACATTTCATTTTGGAAAAACATGTTCACCACGGTGGCAATCACTAACCCGATTAAGGCCATCATTAACAAACTACCAATGGCTGTTAAATCTTTTTTGGTTATGTAGCCATAAACACTCATGATAGCAAATGTAGCACCTGTAATAAAGAAGGTAGATCCTATTGATTCAGCAGTATAAATTAAAAACACAAATGCCATCGTTAATCCATTCAAGGCAGAATAACCAATGAAAACGGCTGTTGCAGTGGTAGCGCTCATTTTATGAACTGCAGCTGATAAATAACCTACTAGAAATAATTCACCAATGATTAAGCCAAAAAATACAAACTTACTGCCAAAAATAACAGCCACTAAATTTGGATTTGAGGCTACATACAATGCAACTAAACCAGTTATCAATAAGGCCAAGCTCATCCAACCATATACTTTGGTCATGAAACTTGCCTGTTCGCGTTTAATTTCGTCTTCAGAGAGTGAGAATGGATTATTCATACTTTAAATATTAAAGTACAAAATTAATAAAATTTAATGATAGATTTTCAAAAATCCGATGGCCCTTACTTTAAATCCGGCAGAGGCATGGGGCAGTTGTTTTTCGAGTTCGAACACCACTTCGTTTTTCAATACTGGCAAGTCTTTTATCAAATGCTGTAAGACTGAAATAGAGAAGGCTTTAACAGCGATTGGTGCTGTATTGGATTTTAAAAAATTAAAACAAATATCGGCCACTTCCCAGTGGTATTCTTTTGGTATTTGAATGAGTTCCCACACCTTTACAATGCTGCGTGTAATCCCCTCGGCTTTGGTACTTTGTATTTTCTCTAAGAACTGCGGCATGTAAGCCACAGCAATGGTTTTGTTCTTTTCGGCTACGTGACTGATGGTCCAGGCCGCCAAAAAAGCCAAGGCTTCATCTTTCCCATCCATCATTATTTTAACCAATTCAGCAAAGGCCTTTTCATCTTTTATGGCAATGGCGGCAGCTGCTTTGATGGTCTTGACCGAACGCGGCCCTTGGAGCATTTTTTTCATGGTAAAAAAAAATCCCGATTGAGCAATTACTCAATCGGGATTTTAAAATATTTTCGAGAATTAGTGGGTTAAAATCAATTTGATATTGCCTCTCACTTTAGTGCCAGCAACAGTTATAAAATAAGTACCAGAGGTTAAATGGGCAGTTTCAATTTTTACCACATTTTCGCCTTTGTTATAAGTACCTGTGTAAACAAGCTTGGTGTTCTTGCCAATTACATCTGTAATGCTCAATGTTAACTCATCATTTTCTGGAAGTGAAAACGAAAGATTTACAAATTCATTGGCAGGATTAGGGTAAACTGAACAGTTTAAATTCATTTGATGGGTAGGAACGTCTTTAATACCATCGTGGGTTTGCACATTGGCTAAGTCGGCATTCAAACCCCAATGCAAGGGTTGATTAAAAAAAGCAACACTTAAAAACAACGACATAACAAGTGTTAAGGTGATTTTTTTGGCTATTTTATTTTCCATAAATTTAATATTGCTTCTACAAATATAGCATATTTATCGACAAAACAAACTTTATTTTACTGTATTTTAGAGGTGCTTTTCGGCATGGTAGGATGAACGCACCATGGGTCCGCTTTCCACAATTTTGAAGCCTTTGGCCTCTCCTACTTCCTTGTACATTTTGAATTGTTCGGGTGTTACAAATTCTTTCACTTCTAAATGCATTTTAGTAGGTTGTAAATATTGACCCAATGTTAAAACATCGCAACCATGTGCCACCAAATCATCCATGGCTTTGAATACCTCGGCTTCTGTTTCGCCTAAACCCAACATAATACCACTCTTGGTTCTGCGGCCATAGGCTTTGGTGCGTTTTATTTGCTCGAGACTGCGCTCATATTTGGCCTGGGGACGGACAATGCGGTACAAACGCTCCACAGTTTCCATGTTATGACTTACCACCTCTGGTTGTTCGGCTAAAACCATTTCTAACAAATCCCAATTTGCTTTAAAATCTGGTATTAAGGTTTCCATAGTAATACCAGGATTGAGTTGTTTAATGGCTTTGATGGTGTCAGCCCAAACGCCTGCCCCTTTATCTTTTAATTCATCTCTGTTTACAGAAGTGATAACGGCATGCTTAATGCGCATTAATTGGATGGCTTCTGCCACGCGGATAGGCTCATCTAAATCGTATTCATTCGGTCGACCAGTGGCCACTGCACAAAAAGAACAACTGCGGGTGCAGATGTTACCTAATATCATGAAGGTAGCTGTACCAGCGCCCCAGCACTCACCCATGTTAGGGCATTTGCCATCTTCACAAATGGTGTGAAGTTTATGTTCTTTAACAATTTGTTTTACCTCAGCGTAATTCGTGCCAGTTGGTAATTGTATTTTTAACCAATCGGGTTTAATACGTTTGGTTTGTCTTATTTTTTCGGGTTCTTCAAGCAACATGTTATCTATTTTTACCGTATGCAAAGCTAAGATAAAACCCAGAATAGAAGACTTTGTTTTTTTGATTGTAAAGAAATTCTGGATTCGAAGGCAAACAATCAACCATTATGCCCAGTTCCAATGATTTAAAATCGGAGCCAAATGAACCCCAATTAAATTCAATACCCGATTTAAAGGATAAACCTAAATTTAGTTTTGTTTGATTGATTCCCGTGAAGTAAGATGAATTGCCAATGATTTGTGTAGACTGTAAGGTTTCAGGATTATATCGTCTACTAACATTGATAAAACCCGCTGGAAAATTGGGATCTTGTTCCTGCACATCCAAGAATATTGGTTTTATAAATGTAAGACTTGGACCTACTGCCGCAAACAAGGAAATACCGATGCTGTTTTTTGAATTGCGCTCAGCTAAAACATGCTGAAAGCCTCCCAAAAAACGCAGATTATAAACCCTGTTAATTTTATTATAAATGTATGGTCTCGTATTAGCTAAACGCGGATTAATCACATCTTTCTCTTTGGCATTTTTAATGGATGATAAATCAAAATCCAACAAACGTCTTTTGTGGTTCTTAATGGGCTGTGTGGTGCGGTAAAAAAAACCAACGCCATTGGTGGCAATGCGCGCTCCCACTTTTAAAGTGGCTTCATCAAAGGTTATATCATTTGTGTTTTGAGCCTGTAAATTATGAAGCGAGAAGACTGTTATAAAAAATACAATTTTCAGGAAATGTGCAGTATGTTTGTAGTTAAATTTTAACACGTTAAAAATGGCTACTTCAAATATAATATATTTAAATGAATTAAGAACCAATGCTACGCACATTGCTTCTGGCAATCAAATTGTAACGGATGCCCCAAAAGATAACCATGGCAAGGGTGAAGCTTTTTCGCCTACCGATTTAGCAGCTACTTCGCTTGGCGCTTGCATGCTTACCGTAATGGGCATTTACGCACAAAACAATGGTATCGACATGACCAACTCGAGCGCTGAGGTTACCAAAATTATGAATACCGAAGGACCAAGAAGAATTGTTGGCATTGATGTCAATGTAAGCTTTGTGACGGCCGAACCACTCACAGAAAAACTACAAACCATTTTTAAAAATATTGCCGATACTTGTCCTGTTGCAAAAAGTTTGCATCCAGAGATTGTACAAAATATTGTGTTTGAATTTAAGACGCTTTAAGCAGAGGCAGTAATTCGGCCACGCTTATTTCAGTGTGACTAGCATAGTAGGTACACTTGCCGTTGTCAATCAAAAGTAATTGAGGTGATTGGTGTTCAATGCCAAGTTGAGCTTCAATTGCATTCGAAACTGGACGATGTGTTAACAAATCGAGGTAATACAGATCGAAATCGGCAGGCAACAATTCCCAATTTCTTTCAACGCGCGACATGGCCATGCTGCTAATACTGCAGCGCGTACTGTGCTTAAAAATGGCGATAGGTTTTTGGTAAGAGCCTTGTATAAGTGCTTCTAACTGCTCAACAGATTCCAGATTTTTCCAATTCATTTGCAATTAAGCAATCACTGTATGGTTAACTGTATTAACTTTGCCTACTGAAGGGCATCTGTCTTTTCTACCACAAGATGAAACAGCTGTTACTACGAAAGCCAATACAAGAATAAATTTAAATTTTTTCATTAATAATTTGATTAATAGCAGCAAAATTAAGGAATATTTAGCAAATAAAGAACTGAGCACCTATCTGCAGATTGCTAACACTGTTGGCAACCAAACATTTATTTTAAAATACAAGGCGCAATTGGGCGACTTCACCCAGTTTATAGCCGAACAAAACAAGCTGGCCCCCAAATTTAAATCTAAACTCCCCCAATTATATAATGCAGGTGGCTTTTTGAGCAGTCGCGCATTAGAACAATGCACGGCCGAAACAGTGGCTGCCTATAAAGCCCAGCTTATTAAAGGCAAAAAAATACTGACCCTTGCTGCTGGTATCGGTATCGATGACATGGCTTTATCGAAAGTCTGCGAAACATTAATTGGCATTGACAACGATGAAGACTTGAACACGCTCGCCATCTACAACTTCGAACGCATGGGCATTCGT
>CAJBKH010000304.1 GCA_903953615.1 uncultured Bacteroidota bacterium | reverse complement strand
TCATGTACTTTAGTAAAATAAGAATTGACTCTTTTTTTTAAACTTTTCGCTTTACCAATGTATATAATTATTCCTTGTTCATCAAAGTATTTATAGACCCCTGGTTGATCGGGTAAATTAGAAAGAAGGACTTTTAAATGGTTCTTTTCGCTCATGGCTAGCCTGACAAAATTAAATGAATGCGATTTAAGTTAGAATTATTTTTTTAATTCTTCCGCAAGTGCTTCTACTTCTTCCTGCCTGCGGGTAAAAACCGATTCAGATTCAACTACCAATTTTAAGGTGTTTTGGGAGAGCTTGTGCAAGGCCAAAATTTCACTTTTTGCTTGGTTGAAATAAACCTTGAAAACAGCCTTGTCATAGTCTTTGTCATTGGCCGATTCTTTCAATGTTTTAACTTGTAAAAATAAATCTTCTGTTTGTTTTACAATTGGTGTATATTGTTTGGCAGTATTAATGTACAAAAGGTCTAATGCTTTATATTCTTCAAACAAACGTTTTATTTCTTCATCGGGTTCAATGGCCTTTTCTTCCATTTTTAAATTGCAAAAACTTACATTGTGTTCTATCACTTCACTGCGCTCTTGGATATCGGCTAATTCTACCTTATCTAACAAGTCTTTTACAACTAAAAGCCGACCATTCAAGGTGTCTAAATATTGTAGCTCTGCCTGCTTTTCATAGTCAACACGGTTGTCGTTGCAAGCACTTAAAATACTTGCAGAAATAAATAAAAAGGTGAAAAGTTTGAACATCTGCACAAATTTCAGCAATTTCGTGACATTTTCCACTATAAATTAAGAAGTGTTAGTAAAAGCAGACTTTAAACGCGTTCGAGATATTGTCTTTTTAAAGGATGTGTTAAGCCTTTCTCTATCGGCTGTTGGTGGCCCTGAAATGCACATTCCGCTTTTCATGAAAAAGCTAGTTGAGGAGAAGAAATACATTGCCCAAACCGATTTGATGGAGCTCAATAGTCTCTGTCAAATTTTACCAGGACCTTCAACCACCCAAACATTAACCGCTATAGGTTATAAAATGGGAGGACCGCGACTGGCGTTTTTTACGTTGATGATTTGGATATTGCCTGCAACTTTATTAATGACCTTTTTTGCAATCTCAACGAATTATATCAATCCACATTATTTTCGATACATAGGGCCTATGGCTTTAGGTTTTGTAATTATTGCGGCTATAAAAATGACGGGCCTGATGAAGAAATCAGGTATTGCCATTTTCTTAGCAATTGTTGCTTGTTTGATTTCAGTAGCATTTCACACACCCCTTACTTTTCCAATTCTTTTGGTGTTTGGTGCGTTTATGAGCGTAAAATATGGCAAGAAGGATTTTATTCCGAATGATAAACCCCTCATTAATATTCGATGGGCGAATTTATCTTTAATGCTATTAATATTAATTTCGGCAGCGCTTCTTGGCGCTTTTACTAAAAATAATTTTCCGCAATTGTCAGAACCCGTGCGACTATTCGAAAATACATACCGTATGGGTACCATGGTTTTTGGTGGTGGTAATGTATTGTTCTCAATGATCTTGACCGAGTTTGTAGAGTTTAAACAAAAACAATACTTAACTATGGAGGAGTTTAATACGGGCTTAGGCCTGTTACAGGCAGTTCCTGGCCCAACTTTTACCATGGCCACATTTGCAAATGGTATTGCCATGAAAAAAATGGGATATGGTTTATTTGGTCAATTATTGGGTTGTGGTATTGGAACAATTGCTATTTTTTTACCAGGTACTTTATTAATCTTTTTTGTGTATCCGCTTTGGAGTCAAATTAAATTGTATCCAATTGTTTACCGTTCTCTCGATGGTATTATTGCCGTCGCAATTGGCCTCGTGTGGGCAGCAGCGGTATTCATGGCAATGCCATATTTACAACAATTTATTTTCCATACAAAGGTGCCAGTGATTAATTTAACGGAAACTTTAATCGTTTTAATTTTTACTGTAGTATATTTGCGTTACATAAAATTACCTGCATTTATAATTGTTACTGTAACAATTATGGCTGGTGTTTTGTTATAATATAATAGCCTATGAAGAAATTATTGTTTATCCTTTTCGTTTTTATTTGTTCTGGTGTTAATGCACAAACAAGCAGAGATAGTAACTTAATTCAGTTCTCAGGGATGTTATTGTCTGCCGATAGCTTGTTTGTAATACCATTTGCAAACATCTCAGTAGTTGGCAAACCCTATGGCACTTATTCTAGTTTAGAAGGTTATTTTTCTTTTGTAGCGCGCAAAGGCGATACCATTGCCTTTTCGCATGTTGAATTTAAAACAGCATATTTTACCATACCCGATACGCTTAAAGGTTATAAATACTCAATTGTTAAATTGATGACAGAAGATACGATTTACCTCCCTGGCACAAGGGTTATGCCTATGCCCAACCGCGCAACATTCGATTACGCTTTTGTTACTAAAGATATACCTGACGATGACTTCGAGCGTGCTAAGAATAATCTAGAACTAGAAGCAATGAAAGAACGTGCCTACAAAATGGACAATGATGCTTCGGAAGCCTACAGAGCCGTTTTGAGAAGTCAGATGCAAAAATCTTACTATGCAGGCGGCCAAATTCCACCAATGAATATTTTGAATCCATTTGCTTGGGCACAATTCTTTGAAGCATGGCAACGTGGCGATTTTAAAACAAAGAAAAAGCGTTAAGTCTAAGATCTTTTTTTATTAGGTTATACCCCTAATATTTGCCTTTAATTTAATCTGATTTTTAGCTGCTTTAGTGCAAATGGCATTGATATTTATAATCAGCGCCTGTCTAATAACGTTGCATAAATAATTCATCTTACGATGGTATACAAAAAGAAAGGGTTCATTAAATTAGTATTTAACAAACCCCTTCAATGAATTGTATAGTATCTTCTGCTATCTTGTGTAGATAACCTTTTGAGTGGTTTTGCCTGTGCTGGTTTCAATCTCAAATAGGTAGGTGCCCGCAGCAAGCTCAAATTTATTAAAGTCGAATAATAAGTCGTGCGTTCCACTTGTTACATTGTTCTCTAGATGGTTTTGAATTATCTTACCGTGCAAATCGTATACCTTATACTTTATGTAACCGTTGTTTTCTAATTCAAAATGCAATACAATTTGGCCACTACTTGGGTTAGGATAAATTGAAAGTTTATCGTTGTTAATTAATACTGTTTTTAATTGACTTGTTAACTGTATTTGTTGTTCGGTGGTATCAAAACAACTGTTACTGTCTTCAACCACTAATTGCACTTTGTAAGCCTTAATTGTAGCGTAGGTATGGCGTTGTTTAATACTATCACCAATAGTGCCATCGCCAAAATGCCAGATGTATTTTGTGTATTTTTTATTGGAAGCTGTAAATTCTCTGATCACTTGGTTCCAATCTTTGAAGGTAAACGCTGCATTCGGGCGACCATAAACCGTCATTAATTGACTGATTGTATCCTTGCAATTATTGATGCTGCTGATAACCAATTGAACATTAAATAATCCTGGTGCAGAATATTGATGCTGCGGACTGCTAAAAGTAGATGTGCCATTGTCGCCAAAATTCCATGCACTGCTTAAAGTGCCTGTACTTATGGTGCTCTTTCCGAAGAACATGAAAATATTTGGGTACAAACATTGTGCACTATCATTTGTACTAAACCCTGCTTTGGGCTGTTCGTATACCGTTACATTGTTCTGGGTGGTGTCTTTGCAACCGTTGGTGTGGGTGGCGATTAATCGCACAGTGTAGGTGCCAAAAGTTGCAAAACTATGAGGGTCATTTTGACTGCTTGAAGTATTACCATCAGCATAATTCCATTCATAACTATTACCTGTCGGTTGGCTGTTATTGGCAAATTGAATGACGTTGTTACGCTCGCATTGTTTGTTATTAATAACATTAAAATTAGCAGTAGGGTTCGGTAATATTGTAACATATCTGCTCATAGTATCCTCGCAGCCTGTTTTAATACGAGCAGTTAGTAATACTTTATATGTTCCAGCGCCTGTATAGTGGTAATACAAGCTTTTTAAATTACTAGTTTGACTATTGCCCAAATCGAATGTAGTGGTGTATGGCTTGCTCGATAAAGTGCTATCAGATATAAAAATAGAATTGGTCTTTAAACAATTGTCAGCCCAATTAACTGTCATCCGAATGTTAGGTTTGTTGAATACTTCTACAGTCCTTTTAAACGTATCGCGACAGCCGAAATTAGAGGTAGAAACCAAGGATGTATTATAAGTACCTGCATTGGCATATACTTTAGTTGCACTCGCAAAATTGGTCGAAGAATTACCGTCACCAAAATACCATGTATTAGTGAAAGTACCAGTTGGAATTGAAGCATTGTTTGTAAAAGTAAATTGATTAATAGGTTGACACTGACTGCTATCGTTAATAAAGTATTTGGCGATTGGCATGGCGAATACCAACATTTTTCTTGTAATAGAGTCGCTGCAATTATTATTTGATGTGGCTTTCAATTTTACAGAATAGGTCTTATAGTTTGTGAAAATTTTTGTTGGGCTAATTGTGGTTGATGATGTGTTATCACCGAAGTTCCAAACATAGTTCAAACTACCGCTGCTAATATTTGAAGTGTTCGTCAATTTAAACTGATTGCCCCTTAAACATTGGTCGGTATCATTCGCATTAAATGCAAGGTTTGGTGAGGCAAATACAATTATTTTTTTGCTTGCAGTATCCTTGCAATTATTAGTAGTTGTAGTAACAAGTGTTACTGTGTAATTTGCTGCAGCAGCATAAGAACCGGTTACATTGGTTGAAGTGCTCGTATTGCTATTGCCCAAGTTCCAAAACGAATTATATAAACTTGCACTTACTGATAAATTGGTAAACTTAAATTGATTGCCCTTCAAGCATTGATCAGAATCGTTAATGTTAAACGCCACTAAAGTATTAGGGTAAACTACCATTTGTTTGGTAATTGAATCCTTGCAATTATTGTTAGAAGTAGCTGTTAATTTGACATTGTAAGTAGTTTCTGTTTTGTATTTTTTCGACGGACTAGTTACACTTGAAAAAGTGGTATCTCCAAAGTTCCACTGATAGGTCATGCTACCTGAAGATATATTACTAGTATTGGTGAAATTAAATAGATTGCCTCTTATACATTGGTCGCTATCATTGTATGTATACTTTGCTATAGGTGCTGCAAATACAATTATTTTTTTATTGATAGTGTCTTTACAATTATTGGTGGTTGTTGTTATCAATGAAACCGTGTAGTTGCCTGCATTGGCATAGGTGGTAGTTACATTTGTTGAATTACTTGTGTTACTATTTCCCAAATTCCAGAACGAGGTAAACGAACTATTACTCACCGATAAATTGGTATACTTAAATTGATTGCCCTTTAGACATTGGTCGGTGTCGTTAATATTAAAGCCTACAGCGGTATTTGGGTAAACCACCATTTGTTTACTAATGGAATCCTTGCAATTGTTGTTGGAAGTAACTGTTAATTTCACATTGGTTGTGGTTATAGATTTGTATTTTTTCGAAGGACTTGTAACACTTGAAAAAGTCGTATCACCAAAATTCCATTGATACGTCATACTGCCAGTGGCTATGCTGCTCGTATTGGTATAGTTGAATTGATTACCTCTAATACATTGGTCGCTATCGTTATAAGTATATTTAGCAATAGGCGATGCAAACACGATGACTTTTTTAGTGATTGTATCTTTACAATTGTTATTCGTCGTTGTAATCAAGCTAACATTATAGGTCCCATTGCTTGCATAAGATTGGGAACCATTGGTACCCGAAGATGTATTGCTATTGCCATACTGCCATGCACTCGAATAAGTACCACTGCTTAAGCTCGAAGTATTGGTGAACACAAAGCTATTGCCATTTTTACATTGGTCGGTATCGTTGGTCGTAAATCCTACGGTTGTATTTGGATAAATGCTCAATGATTTGGTCACAGAATCTTTACAACCTTTATTGGTAGTTATGGTTTGTTTTAGGGTGTATGAATTAACAGAAGCAAATATCTTTTGATGGGTTTTATTGGTATCCTTACTGCCATTTGAATAGGTATACAAAGCACTGTAACTACCACTCGCTAATTTAGTGGTATCGGTAATTATGAATTTATTGCCTTTTAAACATTGGGCTAAATTGTTCACAGTATAACCCACTTTAGGCATCGGGTTAATCAATATTGCTAAATTCGCACTGGTATCTTTGCAAAGTCCATTGCTTGCTATTACTCTGTAATTTCCGCTAGCGTTGGTAGCATTATTCCAAAGTTTTAAAAGTGTATCGGTCGAGCCACTGATATTGGCATTGGCCTTTTGCCATTGAAAAGAGGTTGCCAATTTCTTGGTGTCGCGACCAGCGAGTGTTATGGTATCTCTTTCGCACTGGGTTAATTTTCCTTTTTTCAAAAATACAGTAGCACTTGGTGTAATTCGAATGAGCACCACACTGTCTTTAGCATAGGTTAGATTACCATTGATGGTCATGCTAATTTTCTTATAACCCGAAGTTGAATATTTAACATTGAATGGACCGCTGCCAGAACCTGTCGAAGGGGTTGCCCCACTGCCAAAGTTCCATGTATAATTATAGCCAATTCCCGCTGTAGCATCAGTAACGATGATGGAAGTATTGGCGCAAGCACTGTCTTTGCTCACTGTGAATTTTGGAATCGGTGCGTCAAAGAAAACACCATAATCCTCTGATTGTCCATATGACAAGGTTGTACATGGTCCTGAAAAAGAATTGAAATCACTCACCACACGCATTCTCAATACTTTGTTTTTTACCATTGAGGTGGTGCACCTGATAGTATCAGCATGGTTGGTGAGTTTATAAGAACTATAAACCTCTTCTCCTGCATCGTTTAATGTGCCATTGTTGTTATAGTCGATATAAATTTTTACGTATTCATTGTTAAACGCCCCTGTTGAAACCTTTGTGAAATATCTACCCCCTGGTTTCAAGAAGAATACTTTTTTACAACTGAAATCCATGTAACTGCCTTCATCGTAAGCACCACTCGACTCGTTTTTCAAGCCATTGACATCAACACTCGTAATCCCCAACCCATTGTTGGTGCCAAGGTTGGTAGTTGTTGTTTTGCAGCTTGCTGCGGTGGCAATTGTATCAAAAGAGACAATAAAATTCTGTTTTGTTAAGGTATCGCTGCCATTGCAGTTTTCTGAAGCTAATCGTACATTGTAATAACCGGGTTTATTCAGCTTAACTTTTAATACTTCCGATAAACTATCAGTACCTGCTTGGTATGTATAGGTGTTTGGTGTTATTAGCCACTTGAATCGTGAAGGATTGAAGCCGCAATCTGGCGTTAATGTGTAGGTTTTGTCATTACAAACTTTCGGTAGTTTAAGGCTGAAATCTGTTTTTGGTTTTTTAGAACCATCATCGTACAAGCCCGATTTCCAGGTGCCTCGCGAAAAAGTAGCTGCATAGATTCTGTGAAAACTCTTGCCCCTTTTGTCATAAAATAAATCAAGGTCCGTAACATTCCCATTAATTGGCAGACCGCTATTAAAGGTGCTAAAGGTAGAGGTCGTATCTTTAAACCACACACCAGTGTAAGTGCCCACATACATACCGAATTTTGAATTCGAGGTGTCGAGCGCTATACTGTTCACCGTGTTGTTTGGTAATCCTGAAGATAAATCGGTCCATGTTACACCGCGGTTTCTAGATCTATAAAATTTACCATTTAAGCCAATATAAACCGTATTGCTATCGGTTGGGTGACATTTGATAGCACTTACTGTTCCTGTAGCTGGCAGGCTTGTTGTTAAATCGACCCAAGCTGCAGTGCCATTGGCTTTGTAACTTCTAAAGAATTTGTTATCATAGCGCGAGTAGTATAAAATATCACTATTAGCAGGTGATATTTCTAACTCGCGTATATTACTACCACTTGCATTATTAGTTATTTTCGACCAACTCATACTAGCACCTTTGACGGCTGTGTTGCGCCAAATATTTTTGTACCCTACAAACATGATGTTTGTATTGTCAGGACGCAAGGTATAAGGAGTTACCCAGTCGCCAGTTTCGTTAATTGTTCCAACACCGTTGTTGGCAACAGTTTTGTCATGCGTACCATTGTAAAAACGGGTAATGTTACCGTAATACAAGGCGCCATAACTGTAGTTTTCATCTTGGTGATCCCATTCGCAATCCATACCATCGCCACCACGCACAGTGTTCCATTCTTCGCCTGAGAAAAAGCCAGTACCATTGTCCTGGAAACCTGCAATGAGTAAATCTTTTGTCGTTGCACTTTTACCTAATTTATACAATTGACTAACACCAATGCCATTGCTTAAATCAATCCATTTGGTACCCAAGTTTGGTGTATAAAATATTCCCCCATCGTTTGCAACATATAACTTATTAGTAATTGGGTGAAATTCTAAATTGTGTTGATCGGCATGAATGCTTGGCATGGTTCCACTGCCTATCCAATGGGCTGAGATGGTCCAATTTGCGCCTGCATTTGTGCTTTTGAAAATATTTATGCCACCAACAAAAAGTGTATTTTTATTGTTCGGGTCGCAAGCCAAATCCAAGTCGTACCAAGCCTGTCCGCTTGTTCCACTGCCATTTGAACTACCGTCCATAACATTGGGTGTTGTTGATTTTACAGAAAAGTTAACGCCACCATTGGTCGATAAATAAGTCCCCATATATTTGGTGAAATCGCAAACTAAGAAATAAACGTATGTTGTATCATTAGGAGTAACAGCTATTGCCCCACGGTACATGCCCGAAGCAGGTAAGCCACTAGTAATTTGTGAAAAGCTAGTACCACCATTGGTAGAGCGGTAAAACAAACCATCTTTGGTTGCATAAACTGTATTGGGATTTAAAGGATTGTAAACAATGTCTTTGAAACTACCGGTAACGATTTGCGACCAACTGCCACCGCTATTGGTGGTTCTGTAAATGCCATTGGCAGTTGCAGCCAATAATATTCTAGTATCCACAGGGTGCATTATTAAACGCGCAATCGTTATCGTGCTCATGCCACTATTTCTTGATTTCCATGTTTTACCGCCATCGGCACTCATGTATACACCAAGGCCAGTAGCATCACCATGGTCGCGGTCGCCAGTACCAATGTACATGGTATCGGTATTGCGATAACTTACCACCATGGCCGAAATGCCAAGGGTTGGCAATGAATCTGTGTTGGAACTCCATGTTTTGCCGCCATTGGTCGTTTTCCATAAACCACCTGCTGGCGCACATACCCAAAAAGTATTCGAATCAGTAGGGTGGAAACCAACTGCATTTAAACGGCCAACACCACTTGGTTGTGTGGTTCTATTGTAGGGTAAATAACCCGGCCCTAGTTCTTTCCAATCGCCTTTGGTTTTGCACGGACCTAAACCCGAACCACCAATACCGCCTTGTTGGGCATTGTTTTGAAAGGCACTGCCATACATGGCTTTGTGATAATCAGCAATCCAAGTTTGCATGTCTGGGTAGCTGCCATCAGGTTTGATGATTTGGCGCATTTCCCATTCCCAACGCTTGAATGATTTCCAACCACAGCCTTTTACGCTGCTATCACGTCCTTGCCAATAAATATTAAAGGCCCTAACGGTTTGGAAAAAGTTGATGTTTTTGTTCTGCATCATGGCCACGTAATACTGCACATTGCTGGTATCATTGGGTGCTTGAGCAAAAATCTGTAATGTTAAAAATAGAGAAGCAATTAGTAAACTTCGTTTCATAAAACAAATGTAAGTAATTTGTATTGAAAAATAATTAAACGTATATTAACTTTTAAGCAATGCAAACAAAGCGTAAGTATTAAATACTAAAGCTTTAAATGGATGTGATTATAATGGATAAAAACATGGAAATGAAGTAGGTAAAGGGCTTTCTGTAGTATTCATTATTTTTTACTAAGTATTATTCCCTAATTAATTTTTTTTAATTCACAACTCGCTAACTTTAAAGTTTTTCTACTCTTCGTGGCGAAAAATTAAATGATTGTTTTTTGAACCTTGTTCACAATATTTTTTAAAAATCAATGTTATAAATTTAGTTACGAATTTATAATGAAAAAGCTTTTGATTTTGTTGATGCTCGCTTTGGTTTTTTGCTTGAATCTTTTTATTTCTAATGTAAAAGGCAATGCACATAAAAAGGCTATTTTAAATTTAATAGGCAACAAAGTTTTTGCGAATCAAAGCGCCTATAAACCACTGCCCATCAAAGAAGCAAAAAGTTATGTTAGAAAAAACAAGATGGATACTTCCTTGGCTATTTTTATCAATTACCATCAGCACTCAGGCATAAAGCGCGGTTATATTATCGATCTTAAGCACAAAATTGTAAAGGATAGTTTTTTAGTGGCCCATGGCTGTGGCGATAACTTTTGGAGCATGGACCAAAGTAAAGAAACGCCTAAATTTAGCAACGCTTTTGATAGCCATTGTTCATCTTTAGGGAAGTACAAAATAGGTGGCAGGGCATATAGTGAATGGGGTATACATGTAAAATATTATTTATACGGACTAGAATCTACCAATAACAATGCCTATAAACGCACCATCGTACTGCATGGATGGGAAAGTATACCCGATGCCGAGCCTTATCCTGCGGGTGTGCCCGAGGGTTGGGGTTGCCCAGCTGTTTCGAATGCTACCATGACCCAATTGGATGGTTTGCTATCTAAGGCTAAAGGATCTGTTTTGCTTTGGGCTTACTAGTTATTAGGTTATTGAGTTATTAGGTTAATAGTTATTGAGGTTGGGTTATTGATTGATAAGCGTTCATAACCTTTCACTAATTTGTACTTGAGGCATTTCGGTATTCAAATTTAATTTCGCAAATTTGAAACTTCAATCATGAAAAAGTTTTTAATTGTATTAGCGGTCCTTCTTGTTGCAGCAGCTGGATATTTGGCCTGGCTTAAATTTTCGCCCGATAAATTTACCGATGGTTTTTATTTAATTCCCAACGATGCCGTAATGGTCATCGAAACCGAAGATCCCATTAATAGTTGGAAAACCTTTAGCACGAGTAATCTCTGGCAAGGACTTAAAACCTTTCCGGCCTTTGCCGAAATTACGAAGAATGCCGATTTACTCGATGAAGTAGTGAACGAAAATCAACAGATTTTTTCTTTGATTGGTCAACGCCACCTGCTAATTTCGGTGCACATGACCAAGGCCAAAGATTACGATTTTGTATATTATGCCGACATGGCCCAAGCCTCTAAATCGGATGTGGTAAAAAGCAGTCTCTTGTCGTTGGTTGGCACTTTTGGCAATCAACGCACTGTGCGCACCTACATGAATACAGAAGTGAACGAGTTTTTTGACAAGGCCACAAGAGAGACTTTGTCGATTGCTTTCGTCAATAATTATTTGGTGTGTACCTACAACAAAGCCTTAATCGACAAGGTGATTAGCGCTTCGCAAACGCCCGAAAACCAATTGGGCACTGAAACTAGATTTACTGAAACCAATCAACTCACCACTGCCGATGGCTTGTGCCGTGTGCTCATCAATTATAAATATTTCCATGAATACATGGGCGTATACATGGAAGATGTAAGTAACTTAAAAGACTTGTTTAGCAGCCTGCATTACACTGGTTTCGATTGTTCTTTAAAAGATGATTTATTCATGGCCGATGGTTATACCCTCGTGAATGATAGTGTAAGTTCCTATTTACAAGCCTTGTCCATTTCAGGTAAATCAGAAAATAATTCTGCAGGTGTCTTGTCTGGAAAATCATCCTTTTATCTAAGCATGGGCTTCAATGATTTTAATGGGTTTTATTCGAACTTAAACACCATTTGGCAAAAAGACCAAACAGCTTACACCGCACAAATGGCGAGCATGTGCAAAATTGAAAAATTAATAGGCATTAATTTACAAAAGAATTTATTCGACTGGATGGGCAATGAAATTGGCTTAGCACAATACGAAACCGATAAATTAATTGGCAACAAAGTCAGTAATATCATGGCCATTAAAGCAAAGAATATAGATGATGCCAAAACCAATTTGGATTATATCGAAAAACAGGTGCGCAAAAGAACGCCTCTTAAGTTTAAGGACATCGATTACAACGGTTACCCCATCAAATACATGGAAGTAAAAGGCTTGTTTAAATCTTTCCTTGGAAAATTATTTACCAAATTCGATAAACCTTATTATACCATCTTAGGCGATTATGTGGTAATGAGCGATGATCCAAGAACACTGCTCTTGACAGTGGATGATTTTATTCAACAGAATACTTTGGCCAATAACGAAACTTTCCGCGACTTCAGAGAACATTTTCCGAATGAAACAAGTTTGTTTACTTATATCAGTCCCGATAGACACTTTGCCAACTTTAAAGGTTATTTGAATCCCGAAAGTTGGAACAGTACACAAAAGAATCAACTATACGTGCGCAGTTTTAGCCATGTGGGCTTGAGTTT
>CAJBKH010000303.1 GCA_903953615.1 uncultured Bacteroidota bacterium | reverse complement strand
CTAATGGTTATATGGTTTAAATCTTCGGCTGCTATCTCTTGCACTTGGTAATGAAATTTCTCGGCATTGGCTTTTAACAAATGAATATCGCCTTCCCTATTTCTACCAAAACGGTGGTCGTAGCCAATGATGGCCACTTGTATATTTAATTCATTCACCAAAAATTGATGAATATATTCTTCAGGGAGAATACTGCTAAATGCTTTTGTAAATGGCACGACTACGACGTTGTCAATCCCACATTGCTCTATCACCTGCAACTTTTCGTCCAGGGTTTGCAATAATTTTAAGTCATTGTCTTCAGGAAAAAGCAAAAGGCGTGGATGCGGCCAAAAGGTTAGTAAAACGCTTTCGCCTCCTATGGCTTGGGTGGCTTGTTTTACTTGAAGTAATATTTTCTGATGCCCCAAATGTACCCCATCGAATGTGCCTTGGGTAAACACTGTAGGTTTAAATTCTGGTAAATGGTCGAGGCTATCAAAAACACGCATACTTAGAAACCGCAAAGATGTTGAAAATCCTCAATATTAAAGGCATCATTAATGTGATAATCGCCAATTTTTGTTCTGCGCAAGGCAGATAAATGAGACCCGCTTTTTAAATGTAAGCCAAAATCATTGGCCAATGAGCGAATGTAAGTACCCTTGCTACAGCCAACTTCGAAATCGATATTTGGCAACTCACCACTTATTTTAAATTCGCTAATCGCAATCACCCGTTTTTTAATTTCTACCTCTATGCCTTGTCTTGCAAACTTATAAGCCCTGGTTCCATTGATTTTAACTGCCGAGAACACAGGTGGGGTTTGCGTTACATCGCCTGTAAAATATTGCGCTGCATCCTTTAAGTCTTGGTCGCTTAAGTGCTGATAATCGAAGCTCGCATCAAATTCCGTCTCCAAATCATAACTGGGTGTGGTGTTTCCAAATGTAATGGTGCCTGTATAAACTTTTGCCTGGTTCTGAATTTGATCTATCATTTTAGTGCATTTTCCTGTGCAAACAATCAATAAGCCTGTTGCTAAGGGATCGAGGGTACCGGCATGACCCACACGCGCAGCTTTGGTAACATACTTCACCTTTTTTACAAGTTTAAATGAACTCCAATGCAAAGGTTTATCAAACAACAAAATGCTACCCGTTTTTAGTTTTTCAAGATCGAAATTTTGGGCCGTTAGTAAATAATCGCTCAAAGGCGCTTCAACCTGATCAGAGTTTACTGAATTTTCCATTCTTTGTTTGTATTTGATTAATTGTTACCGAGTAGTAATAAACGCCTGTTGAAAACCCGGAAACATTAATAAATGCCTTCTGATCACCTGCTATCTTATTGTCTTCTATGACCATTATTGTTTTGCCAGTCATGTCTGTAATTTCTATTTTTATAGTCGCTGCTGCTTCTGTTTCGAAAGGAATCATAAACACATCAACAACAGGATTCGGATATGCTTCGGCACCCATTGAATTGTTTTGAATTCTATCAATCGCAACCGAAGGATCGTTCATGGTAATCTTACCTATCCATGTACCTACCTTGTCATTCGATTTGCCAAATGAACCAGCTAACCAATATTCATTTTTGTTATTGTATCGTCTTTGAATCGAGGTATAATCGCCCCAACGCTCAACAGTATCGGGAATAAAACTATTGATAATACCCTGACCTTGTTTTACCCTTATTAAATCTGAGTACTGCCCGTTGTTATCAAAATAGATAACAGAAGTACCAGGAAAAGTCTTTAAACCAGAATGCGAAAATGTAATTAAACTCTGTTGACCCCAAGTTTGGTTGCCCGCATTCACAATGGTTGGATAGGCAAGGTCGAGCGAATCGTATGAAATGATATTGGCAGTTACTGCAGGTGCTAGCACATGCGGATCTTGAATAATCCCATGGTAGATTGAAGACTTACCATTAATGGCATTGCGCGAAGTTTGTACAAATTGTATTTTATTGTTGTTAT
>CAJBKH010000302.1 GCA_903953615.1 uncultured Bacteroidota bacterium | reverse complement strand
TTAAATTCAAACCATAGGATTTATCATAAAGCGTATTGGTATTGGGTATGATGGTATTGCTAAAAGCACCACTGATGGTACAGAAGGTAGCGGTTTCTAAAACCACCCCACTGCCTGTTGCACTAACCCCCACCAAATGCAAACGACTTTCTAAAGGCCAACAAATTTTAATGGCAGAAGAGCGCGAAGCCTTGGTCAAATAATTGCTTGGCACATACCCATTGTTGCCGATTATATCAAAGTCGCAACCGTTCCATGGAAAATCATAGCTGTTGCCAAATTGCACCAGCGCTGTATCGACGACTCCATAAAATTGCATGCCTGTAAATTTCCAATAGAATGCGTGTTCGCCTTTCCAATTAAATAGTAAACCTGGTTTACCACCTGTCAAGGGTGCCCCGCCATTAATATAGAAACTGGCATTGTGACCTTGGAATTCGATGCCATAACCCGTAAAGGCATTTTTCCAATTGGCGTTCGAAAGGTTGGGCAAGAGTTTGGCAAAATCTACTTCGATGGCACCACTGGTAAAATAGTAGCCGGGCTTCATATAGATAATGCGTTTGGTAATGGTTAAATGTTTAATGGCTTCGAAAATGCCGGCCGACTTATCACTAGATTTCCAAGGGTTGGTGATGGTACCATCGCCTATGCAGAAACGGTGCAAGAACACACAGCCCATAGCCTCTTCCATGGCTTCCAAAGGATTGGGCAATTTTATTTTGGTGGTACTTTTCGAAAGCGAAATGGTATCGTTCGAGATGCTTATTTTTTGCAATTCGTTGGTGCTGTCATCATCGTTTAATTGTATGGTGTTGGCATTCGTGATTTGGAGATTGCGGCCCTTCTTTATTAATTGCTGACTATCGGTATTGTCTAAATATTTTTTTAAAATAACACTGCCCCCATTTTTATTAAGTGACAAAGTATCATTCGACAATTTGAGGATTTGTAAATCCAAGCCTGTTTTTACATTGCCTGCATAAATCGCGTAGGGCACACTCATGAGTTGCTGCTGTCCACGAATGGTATAATTGGCGCCACCGGTAGGATCAATTTTAACACCAATCCATATGATTCCTTTACCCCATTCTATACTATCAAACTTATTGTAAATGGCAGTACCTTTTCCAATAATAGTGCTATACAAACCAAGGGAATTAGTGGTGACTGAATGTGTCTCGACATAAACATTTTTGCGAGTAGTAACACTGTCGTAAATACTGATTTCAAGACCTATCAGCTGATTGGCGATGGGCGTTCCGTCGGCTTTGCGCGCAGCACCTTGGTAGTTAATACCATTGGGCACTTGTGCTTTTACAAGCAGCGTAGTAAACAATACGATAACAAGTAATATAGATTTTAATTTCATTGATTTCAATTGGTGAGTTTACACAATTTATGAATGGCTACAATTTCATTTTGTGCATTGCAAATGCTGAGTAAATAGATGCCTGATGGGTAGGCCGAGAGGTCAATCGTTTTTTCTTTTGTTGAACCTATCAGTACTTGACCGGCCATAGAAGTGACCGTAAAATTCAAATCATTATTTTCAGTTGCAATGGTAATTGCACTTGTAAAAGGATTGGGGTAAACATTGACAAGGATGCTTTCAAAAAGATTAATTTGATTAATGGGAGCAGCTACTTTAGGCTGCAAAAAACCTTGGGTCGCACATTGGTTGGCATTAAAATACGAAGTGGTGATTAGCTCACCGATCGATACATCAAACATGCTGTTTTGCGTCTTCATATAAAGGCAGGCTGTATTGACAACTTGTGGCGTTTGTTGCGCAGCTAGTGCTGTTGTTAGCAGTAATATCATGAAAACAAAAACGCTTTTTAGGTGCATGAGGCAAGGCTTGTGAAACACAAATGTATTAAATTATTTTCGCTATTATTCATTTTTTCAATGCTAGTATTTCATCTAAAAAAACAAAGGCTTCATAAAAGGTAAATCTTATAGTCTATTTTTGCAGCCTTGTTTACTAAAATAAAAACCTATAAAAACTTATTTATCCA
>CAJBKH010000301.1 GCA_903953615.1 uncultured Bacteroidota bacterium | reverse complement strand
CAGCAGTGGCGGTTAGTTTAATGCTGTCATCGTCCATAATTTTTCTGGTTTCGTTCACCATTTTCATTTCTTCTTTGGTGTAACCATTGTCCATAAAAACATCGATGTGGGGTAATAAATTTAAATCAATGGTGTAAGGATATGCTTTTTCGGCAGTGGTACCATTGCGCTCGGCCATCAGTTGGTCGACCGCTTTTTTACCAGTACCGGTAACACTTTGATAAGTGCTTACCACCACGCGTTTTATTTTGTATTTTTCGTGCAGGGGGTTCATCACCACCACCATTTGTATGGTGCTGCAATTGGGATTGGCAATTATTTTATCGGTGGCTGTTAAGACATTGGCATTTACTTCTGGCACCACTAATTTTTTTGTTGGGTCCATGCGCCATGCCGAAGAATTATCGATAACGGTAGTGCCAGCTGCTGCAAATTTTTCGGCCCATTCTAAAGAGGTGCCACCACCTGCAGAGAACAAAGCTATTTCAGGTTTTAAATCAATGGCCGTTTGCATGCTTACAACACTATAATCGGTGCCCTTATAATTTACTTTTTGACCGACCGATTTTTCACTCGCCACGGGTATTAGTTCTGTCAACGGAAAATTTCTTTCGCTTAATACCTCTAACATTTTGGTGCCTACCAATCCGGTAGCACCCACAACTGCAATTTTCATGCTGCAAAAATAAGTGAAATAATTGGGCTACTAAAGGCTGAAAAAATAATTTGTAGCAATATAGATTTCAAGCCTATACACCAAATGTTTTACAATAAATAAAACAATTTGTTCTTGCTTGTGGGTAGCTTTTTTGAACTGAGTGATATATTAATTATATTTGTACTAAATACCCATGATAGCCGAAGCGCATTTAACAACCTTACTCGAACCTTTAGAGCCCTCTGATACCGTAAAGTATGCTTATGAAAAATTAGCGGCTTTGCATGTTGAGTTATTGCCAGTTGTTAAAAATTATCAATTGTTGAATTACATTGGTTATGCCCAATTAGAAGGCCGTGCACAAACAGATAAATTGAGCGATATTCCATTGTACCATCCGATTCTACCAAGCATATTGCCCGAGCAACATTTGTTCGATGCCCTTAAACAATTAAAGTTCTTAAACTTGCCCATGTTGGCCGTGCAAAATGAGGAGGGACAATACATCGGCATTCTTAAAACATCTGATATTGTAAGCATTTTAAGCAAGAGCTTAAGCATTGGTGCTACTGGTAGTATCGTTGTTTTAGAAGTGTTGCCGCAAGATTATTCTTTAAGTGATATCGCTAGAATTATTGAATACAACGATGCCAAAGTGTTGGGTGTTTTTACATTCGAAATAGAAGGTAAAAATGAATTAGAGGTGCACTTGAAATTGAACACCACCATGCTAAAAAACATTCTTGCTACCCTCGAACGTTACAATTACAAAGTGACGCAGTATTTCAGCAGAGAAGATTTAATCGACGATTTGGACAGTCGCTATGAAAGTTTAATGAAATTCTTGGACATCTAATTTTGAGATTGAAACCTTGTTTGATATTGTGTTTTCTGTTCATCACCTTCGGTGTTTACGGACAACAAAACGACAGTGTTTTTAAAATCGAAAAAATCGAAATTATCGGCAACAAAAAAACAAAAGCATTTATCATTTTAAGAGAACTTACGTTTCATTTAAACGATACCGTTCACAATTGGAATTATCACAAGGCTCAGAGTAGAAAGCAACTCATCAATCTGTTTCTTTTTAATGAGGTTGAAATCGAAAAAAATCAATTGAATGAAGTAACCGTTCGCCTGACCGAGCGTTGGTATTTTTGGCCTGTACCCGTGGCCCAGATTGCCGATCGCAATTTAAACCAATGGTGGTTAAGCAAAGATCCTTCGCGCTTAATTTACGGCATACAACTGCAATGGTACAATATTCGGGGTCGCAACGAAACCATGGTGCTCGATTTTAAAACAGGCTATACCCAATTGTTTAATCTCAATTACCGCATGCCGTATTTTAATAAGAAAAGTACTTGGGGTTTTCAGTTGAATACGAGCATAAGTGCCAACCGCGAATTGTGGTATAAAACAGATCAAAACAAAGTGCAATTTTTTAAAGACAATAGTTTGTTTTTAATCAACCGCAGAAGTGTAGAGGTGATGTTTACGCACCGAAAAAAAATATTCAATTACCATCAAATATATGGCGGTTATAGACGCACGTTTGTGAAAGACACAGTGCTAAGTGCTGCTGTTAATCCTGGTTATTTGTACGACAGTAAAACCGAACAAAATGAATTGTTTGTGGGTTATCGATACACCCGCGATAAACGTGATTTAAAAGGCTATCCCACCAGTGGGCATTATTTAAAAACCAGCATCGAAGGACCTTATTTCGTTAATAAAAAATTGAATCCTTTTCCGTTTAATTTAAAATTAACAGCCGCTAAATATTTCCATTTAAAAAACAATTGGTTTGCCAGCATAGGCGGTAACGCTCAGTTTTTTGAAATTAGTCAGTTGCCCTACAACCGCACCCAAGCCTTGGGTTATGGCAAAGATTTTATTCGCGGCTATGAATTGTATGTGATCGATGGCAACCATTTTGCTGTTGGTAAATCGGAATTAAAATACCGCCTGATTAATAAAACATTTAAGTTTATGAAGGGGGTTCGCAACTACGAAAAACTGCCGATGGCGGTATACCTCACCACCTATTACGATGCCGGTTATGTTTGGAATTACAACCCATTAACCACTGCGAATAACAGCATGCCCAACACCTACCAATATGGCACTGGCCTTGGTTTAAATTGGGTGCTCTTTTACGATTATTGCCTGCGCACCGAATACAGTTTAAATAAATTTGGTCAGCACCGTATGTTTGTGCAATTCGTTGCTTCTATTTAAAATAGAAAGTTTAATTTTTAGCCACCTCGATAAGCAATGCAACCACCGAGTTGTCATTCGCCTCATCGGTTGTGAATGAAATGACATCAGCTGCATTAAAATTCACTTGCAACAATTGTTGGTCGAACACCGTTTTTATTTTTTGATTTAAACTGCCTTTGGCTTTGCTTAATTGTCGACGAATGGCTTCAAAATCAATCGGTTTTTTGGTCACCAAAATGGCGAAGTAATCCAAGTTGCCGACCTCATCTGGCTGTAAGCTGTAATCGCGCGGAAACAAACGTGTTCCCATGATACCGCAGTAAGGCGAATGTTTAGGTGTATAAGGAAATAAACCCTTCACAGAACCATCGGTTTCTAAGCCGTACAAATACGTATAACATTCGGCATCGTTGCTCACTTGAATTTTAAATTTGGCGGTGCCTTTAGCAAGGGTCTGTGTTGTTCTAAAATTAAAATCTGATTGGGCACTTAGTGGGATTAATTTTTGAGTGGTATTGTCCAATAAACCAAACGAAGCTTTTAAGTGGTTGGCAGCAAATTTAACATCGTTGGCTTTGCCCATAGGATAAAGACCGTAGGCTTCCTTGGTAAAATATTCAAAGTCTTTGTAACGCACATACGCAATGCCGCGTTGGCCCCATTCTTCGCCCCAGCTGTTCATGATTTGGAAAGCACCACCTGCTTTGTAATCATCGTAACCAATCACGCACATGGCATGGCCACCAAAACCATTCATGTCGTAATCGGCATCGTTTGGTAGCCATACTTCTTGGCCCATCATCTCTTGCATAAAACTGCCACCCACCATCATGCCGATGGTCACAGGTGCGCCTTGTGCAAGGTTTTGTTTGATGGCTTGTAAGTCTATTTTTTCTTTTCCAAAACCTGCTTTATCGCCTATGGTTAAACGTTGATAGCCTTTTATTTTAAACGCATTTGCTTTTTGTATGAGGGCATCGCTGGGTTGTTTGCTGCAATCTTGATCGGTGTAGGCAAAGTCTTCGAAAGCCACCAAACCTTGTTGTTGCATTTTTTCCATGGCCTTAGGAATATAAGCCCCTTGGCAACCTTCTAATTTTATTTGGTTGTACAAATAAGAAGGACTGAAAGCACATTCACTTGGATCCGTCCCACTTTGCATGGCATACATGATAGAACGCGCTGCATAGGCATGGCTCCATGCCACACAGCTGCCTTGCTGACCTTGGTTGCCACGGGGAGGGCAATAGCTTTCTAAAGAAACACGCTCTGGCAAAGTATTTACTGCGGCCAAGGGTTCGAAAACTTCGGTATTGTCGAATTGTTCAGGATCTAAACTGGCGCCTGTGTTCAATGGTCCGGCTTGTTCTTGCTGCGCACTACCGGGCATATTACAACCCCCTTTAAAAAAGTAAATGCCACCACCAATGATTAAAATTAAGATACCCATTTTTGGGTTCTTACTAAAAAGGCTTAATAGCAAGGGCAGCAATGAACCGATAAGTCCACCGCCACCGCCTCTGTTACCACCACCGCCACCTGGTATGCGTGGCTCGTCTGGTGTGTTGTCGTCTTTTACTACTCTGATAGGCATTTGTGTGTATGTTAAGGATTCAAACCTACTATTTTTTTGTTAATTAATAATGAAGCTTTTTGTATGATTTTATAGGCTGAATCACAAGCAGTATGAATGGGGTATAATTTTTATTTTCCATTTTTAAACAGCACCTTTGCAAGGCCCTTAATTTCCTAGCTGATTCAAAATATAAAAGTTCATATTGCTTTATTTACCGTTGCACTTATCTATGGCATTACTTTTAGTTTGGTAAAGGATATTATGCCTTTTTATCTACAAGGTTTTGGCTTTATCGTTTTGCGCGTTGGAGGCGCTGCCATTTTATTTTTCGCTACTTCGTTAACCCGCCCCATTGAGAAAATAAATTGGAAACAACATGGTGGTTTAATTGTGTTGTGTAGTTTATTTGGTGTGGCTGCCAATATGCTCATGTTCTTTAAAGGTCTTGAGATTACTACGCCCATAAATGGTGCAGTTTTGATGTTGGCCACGCCCATTTTTGTGCTCATCTTAAATACTTTTATTTTTAAACAACCTATTACGGCCTTGCAAGTCTTGGGTATTTTAACGGCCTGCCTTGGTGCAACACTATTAATGATGGGTAAAAATTTAACTTTTTCATCGGTTACCCTGCCGGGTGATTTGTTAATCATTTTCAATGCCATTTCTTATGCAGTGTATTTGATATTGGTGAAAAAATTATTGGCCCATTACCATACCCTCACCATTTCAAAATTTATCTTTTTAATCGGGTTGATTTTAACACTCCCTTTTGGATGGCCGGAGTTAATGCAATCGAATTTTAACATGCCAACGTATATCGTGGTAGAAATTATTTTTATTATTGTGTGCACCACTTATGTGACGTATTTGTTGAATGCATGGGCCATTAATAAAGTGGGACCAACTCTTGTTGGTGCCTATATTTACCTTCAACCTATATTGGCAGCGATAATCGCAATAATTTTACAAAAAGATATACTTACTTTGCAAAAGGTAATTGCAGCTCTGCTCATTTTTGCAGGGGTGTATATAACATCACTTAAATATAAATGGTACAAATCAAAAGCATGACGGGTTTCGGTACAGCCGAAGCAGAAAATCAAAACTGGCACGTGAAGGCCGAAATCAAATCCTTGAACAATAAGTTTTTGGATTTAAACATACGTTTACCAAAGGCCTTTAAGGATAAAGAAATTGAATTTAGACAGTTGTTAATGTTAAAAGCCGGTCGTGGTTCTGTTTCCTTATTTATAAATGCCGAGCGCAAAGAGAATAACCAATCGGCCGATTCTTTGGTTGTGAATACATCGGTTGCCAATGGTTATAAAATAAAATTAGAAAAATTGGCCAGTGAATTAAGTCTAGAAAGTGGCAATTTGTTCAACACCATTTTAACAATGCCCGATGTTTTAAAGTTCGATGAAACCGATGGGGTAGAAGAAGATTGGTTGTTATTGAAGAACACAGTGGAAGCGGCTTTTGCTAAGTTCGATGATTTTAGAATTCAAGAAGGCAATACCATTCGCAAATATTTTGAAGATTGTTTGGCCGCCATTCAATTGCAGTTAAAAACAGTTGAAATAGAAGAGAAACCTAGAAAAGAAGCCATTAAAGATAAATTATTTCAAGCCCTGGCCGATCAAAAGGAAAAGTTAGAAATTGATCACAACCGATTCGAACAAGAGCTTATTTTTTATCTAGAAAAATTCGACATTGGCGAAGAAAAAAGCCGTTTGAACAATCACCTAGGGTATTTCAATGAAACCTTAGCGAAGGATGCCAATGGCAAAAAATTAAATTTCATCGCCCAAGAAATCGGTCGCGAAATTAACACCATGGGTAGCAAGGCCAACTATTTTCCCATTCAACAAGCTGTGGTTTGTATGAAAGAGGAGTTAGAAAAAATTAAAGAGCAATTGTTGAACATTCTCTAAATGTTACCTGAATCAACCAAGAAGGCCCTTCGACCCTTGTTATACGCGCTGTTGTTAGGCATTGGTGTGGCCATTGGTATGTATACTAAGGGTGTTCAAAAAGATAAGTTCTCTCAGATTTTAGATATCATTTCTCACGATTATGTTGATAGCACCCATGCTGTAGACATAGAAAGTGAATCCATCGATTATTTATTAGCACAATTAGATCCACACAGCAGTTATATTCCACCTGAGCTTTCGGAACAGAGTGCGCGACAGGTGTCAGGCAAATACGAGGGCTTGGGT
>CAJBKH010000300.1 GCA_903953615.1 uncultured Bacteroidota bacterium | reverse complement strand
TGCTTGTAAGCAATGATGGCTAAAGATTCCAATGCAGCGTTGGATAAACGCTTCAAAAACTTATCACCGTTCAATTGTGCAATAGTAGAGTGGAAAGTAGGCTTGGTTAAAAACTGCCATCCGCCTCCGCTTTGCTTTAATTCAAAAGGGTAGTATTCGGTGCTGTATTTTTCCTGGATACCTTCTAAAGCAGCTTCAACTTGTTCAAGTGAAATACGCTCTTCTAGGAATCCAAAAGCAGTATTGATTAATTCGGTGATATCATTCGCATTCAATGCTTTATCACTTGCAAAAACCAAGGCTTCGATATGCGGGATGATTTGACTTATTTCCATAATACTTTTGCTTATCCGTTTAATGCAGCTGCACCACTCACGATCTCTGTTAATTCAGTCGTAATAGCAGCTTGTCTTGCACGGTTATAAGATATTTTCAATGATTTCAATAATTCGTTGGCGTTTTCACTTGCTTTATCCATCGCAGTCATTCTAGCGCCATGCTCACTTGCATTGGCATCCAAAACAGCTTTGAATAATTGGGTGTTCAATATTTTAGGCATCAATTCTGCCACTAAAGCTTCCTTTTGTGGTTCAAAAATGAAATCTGTTTTTTTAGCATTCGCTTTCTTGACCATTTTTGGAATAGGCAAGAAAGGCTCTGATTTAAATTCTTGTGTTGCTGCGTTTTTAAACTCGCTATACACAATCTCAATGGCGTCAAACTCTTTATTTTCAAAGGCTTTCATAGCAGCTTTCGCAGCAGCTTGAACAGTTTCGAATTTTAAATTTAAAAAGATATCCTTGAAATCAGCTTTCGTATTAAAACCTAATTTACTTAAACTTTCATATCCTTTTTTACCAATATTCCAGATGGTTACATTTTGCGTTGGATATTTTTCGGCGATCGTTGCGCGGGTCATTTTTACCAAATTGGCATTGTATCCACCACATAATCCTCTATCAGAAGTCACGACAATAAATAAGACATTGTTCACGGTACGTTGATCTGCTAGGGCCAAATTCATATCTCCCTCTAAGCTACTAATGATATTGCTTAGCATATCTTGTAATTTACGAGCGTAAGGTCTCATTTGGGTAATGGCGTCTTGTGCACGACGTAATTTGGCAGCACTCACCATTTTCATTGCTTTGGTGATTTGCTGTGTACTTTGGGTACTTTTAATCCTGTTTCTAACTTCTTTTAATTGTCCAGCCATAGTGCTTGTTTATTAGGCGAGCAAAGGTATCATTTTTTACCCAATTTTCCCCTCAAACCCCCTTCAACTTAATTTTTTGATCCAACTGGCCTTAAAATCACCAATTCTACCCCAATTCCACCCCAATTACTTATCTTTGAAGCCCCTTGATAAACAAGGACAAACACCCAATTTTAGCGAGAATATGTTGCAAATTATCAATAAACTATTTGGCGGATCTAAAAGTGAGAAAGACGTCAAGAAAATTCAGTATTTGGTTCCAGTGATCAATGGCCATTTTGAGGCGTATAAAACCCTTAGTCATGACCAATTGAGGAACAAAACGGAGGAGTTTAAATTCCGTATTAAAACACATCTTGAGTCCATTGACCAAGTGATTGCTGAAGCTCAAAATAATGCCGAGGCATTAGACATTGCCGATTTATTGGGCAAAGACGCCATTTACCAAGAGATTGACAAATTAAAAAAAGACCGTGACCAGGCTTTAGAGGAAGTCTTGTGGACCATTTTACCC
>CAJBKH010000299.1 GCA_903953615.1 uncultured Bacteroidota bacterium | reverse complement strand
GTTCGAAAGAAATCTATTGTTCAATAAAATCATAAGGGTATCTTTTAATATAAGATCACTGGTTGTATAGCTGTTGTATAAATAATTTGCTTTTGTTACCTCCGATAAAGTGCCGCTGCTACTCATTCTATAAAGAATTAAATCTTGGTTTGAGATGGCTAAGAATGAATCCTTCACCATGATTGAATTGTATTTTGAGCGGTTGTAGGTATTTAATATTTTTATTGGATTACCATTAAAATCATAGGCTGTTACATCATTTACTTTATTAAGAAATAAATTATTTTGATTGATGCCTATGAGGCCAAAGTTTAGACTGTTTGGTGAAGTGTCGGTTTGCAATTGAGGACCGATATCCTTTTTGCCACAGGCCAATGCACCAAGCAAAAGCAAACAGAAGATGAGATTTAATTTCATATTTTTTCGTAGCTAATGATGGTGGTATTCGGAGGCAATTGTTTTAGTTTTTCATGTACTTTCAATCCATCGATTGTTTTGATGGTAATATCAAAAGCATTGGCTTCGCGTTTTAAAACAATGGGTGCAGTAATGGTATTAAAATCGATGGTTATAAAGTCGCGGTAATTATTCGCGTATACAGTGTTGCCTTTGACTTCAAAATCGATACAAGCCGGTATTTGGTAGAAACTTTTTTTAACGGGCAGATTGGGATTGCTAACATCGATCACATGAATGCCCAAGCCATAATCTAAAGCGAGCAGATAATTGCCCATTTGGCGCATGAGGGTGATGGTTTTATTCTCTTGGGCTGGCAGCAAGAACACATCTGTGGTCAGTTTTGTATTGTCCATCAGCACTGGCTTATAAGCCGAATAAATCACTTTGTCATCGCTTGTTGAGCAAGCTGATATTGAAAACAGCATGCACATTAAGCTTATTCTGAAAACGTATTTCATATTGCTATCAAACTTACCATCTTAAAAACAAAAAAGCAAGTATCCTTTTGAATACTTGCTTTCTATTATGAAGCTTATAAGGTTTATTTACCAGTTAAATTCGCAGAGAAAAACTCTCTATTCATTCTAGCGATATTACTTAAGTCGATACCTTTAGGGCACTCGGCACTGCATGCACCAGTATTGGTACAGCTACCAAAGCCTTCTGCATCCATCTGATTCACCATGGCCATTACACGCATTTTAGCTTCTGGCTGTCCTTGTGGCAACAAAGCCAATTGAGATACTTTAGCAGATACGAATAACATGGCACTTGCATTTTTACAAGCGGCAACACAAGCACCACAACCGATACAAGCGGCACTCATAAAGGCCTCATCAGCGGCTTCTTTACCAATTGGTAAATTATTAGCATCTTGTGCATTGCCTGTATTCACAGAAATAAATCCACCTGCTGCAATGATTCTATCGAAGGCTGTTCTATCAACAGATAAATCTTTGGTTACAGGAAAAGCACCCGCTCTCCATGGTTCAACCACAATGGTATCGCCATCCTTAAACGAACGCATGTGCAATTGACAAGTGGTAACACCCGCCAAAGGACCGTGTGGACGGCCATTGATGTGCATGCTACAACTTCCACAAATACCCTCGCGGCAGTCATGATCGAATGCAATAGGATCGTCACCTTTGGTAATCAAATCTTCATTTAACACATCGAACATTTCCAAGAAAGACATATCAGGAGAAACGTGATCTACTTTATAATCTTTTAATTCACCTTTGGCTTTGTTATTTTTTTGACGCCAAACTTTCAAATTTATTTTCATTGTACTTTTATTTTAAGGGATTAGGAAATAGTATTTAGGGAATAGGGTTTATTGCGTTTTTAATTTAAGTTTTGAAATTAATGAAACTAACATTTTGCTTTCTTCAATAATCATTTGATAAATTTTTTCGAGGTTATTTGTTTTTATAAAATTCAATTTTTCTGATAGGTATAGACCAGATTCAAGCTCAAGTAGTGAGGCATTTGCGATATTTAGGAAAGCAATGTAAGACTTTGTCGAGTTCCTGCCATATCCTTCTGCAATATTCAATGAAACTGAATTAGAGGCTCTTCTAATTTGGTTAGTTAAACCATAAATTTCGGTCTGAGGAAAGTTATTTGTAATTTGATATACTTCAACAGAAATATCAATGGCTTTTTGCCAAACTAACAAATCTTTATATGAATTTACTTTTATTTTCTCCATGCAAATTATCTTTTTTTCACTAATTCCAATTGCCTAGTTACTTGTTCCTCTATACTATTTATAACTTCTTGCTGCAATTTTAATGTTCTCGAATTTCAATTCTTCTTTGTGTAATTTCCATCCGCCTTCTTGGTTTTCCCAAGCAGATACAAATGCAAAGTTCACATCGTCTCTTAATGCTTCACCTTCGCTGGTTTGGTATTCTTCTCTGAAGTGACCGCCACAACTTTCGTTTCTTTCTAAAGCATCTTTACACATCAATTCGCCTAACTCGATAAAATCGGCCACACGACCTGCTTTTTCTAATTCTTGGTTGAATTCATTGGCATCACCTGGAACCCTTACATTACTCCAAAATTCTGCTTTTATTTGTTGTATTGCGGCAATCGCAGATTTCAAACCCTCGGTATTACGCGCCATACCACATTCATCCCACATAATTTTACCCAAGCGTTTGTGATAATGATCAACAGACTTAGTCCCTTTTATGTTTAACAATTTTTGAATTTTATCTTCAACTTCTTTTTCCGTTGCAACGAATGCAGGGTGATCGGTAGAAATAGCTTTGGTTCTAATTTCATCTGCTAAGTAATCGCCAATTGTGTATGGAATAACGAAGTATCCATCGGCCAAACCTTGCATTAAGGCAGAAGCACCTAATCTGTTAGCACCATGGTCGCTAAAATTAGCTTCGCCTAAAGCATATAAACCAGGAACGGTTGTCATTAAGTTATAATCAACCCAAAGACCGCCCATTGTATAGTGTACTGCAGGATAAATTTGCATTGGCTCTTCATATGGATCAACACCCGTAATTTGTTTGTACATATCGAACAAGTTACCGTATTTCTCTTTAATTACACCAGCACCAAACTCTTTTAACTGAGCAGCTGTTGGGTTCTCGATGCCTTTTTTAGTGGCTTCTGTTCTGCCGTATTTCTCGGTCATGTTGTAGAAGAAATCTAAATACACAGCCTCACCTGTCGTATTTACACCATAACCAGCATCGCATCTTTCTTTAGCGGCACGACTGGCCACGTCTCTTGGCACTAGGTTACCAAAAGCAGGGTATCTTCTTTCTAAATAATAATCTCTGTCTTCTTCTTTAATTTGGGTTGGACGCAAAGTGCCATTTCTCAATGCTTCTGCATCTTCTTTTTTAGCAGGCACCCATATTCTACCATCGTTTCTCAACGACTCAGACATCAAAGTTAATTTTGATTGGTGGTCGCCAGAACGTGGAATACAAGTTGGGTGAATTTGTGTATAGCAAGGGTTGGCCATGTAAGCACCGCGTTTGTGCGCTTTCCAAGCAGCCGTTACGTTGCTACCCATCGCATTGGTTGAAAGGTAAAACACGTTACCATAACCACCTGAACAAAGTAATACAGCGTGTCCAAAATGTCTTTCCAATTTACCCGTTACTAAATCTCTCGCGATGATACCACGGGCTTTGCCATCAATGGTTACAACATCTAACATTTCGTGACGGGAGTACATTTTTACTTGCCCCATACCGACTTGTCTTTCTAAGGCACTATAAGCACCTAATAATAATTGCTGACCAGTTTGACCTGCAGCATAGAATGTTCTTTGTACTTGTGTACCACCAAATGAACGGTTACTTAACAATCCACCGTATTCTCTTGCAAAAGGCACACCTTGCGCAACACATTGGTCGATGATGCTTGAGCTAACCTCAGCCAATCTGTGCACATTGCCTTCTCTTGCTCTGTAATCGCCACCTTTAATGGTATCGTAGAATAAGCGATAAGTGCTGTCGCCATCGTTTTGATAGTTCTTAGCGGCATTGATACCACCCTGTGCAGCAATACTGTGAGCTCTTCTTGGAGAATCTTGAAAGCAGAAACATTTTACCTTGTAACCCATTTCGGCTAAAGAGGCTGCTGCTGCTGACCCTGCAAGACCAGAACCCACGACAATAATTTCAAGACTTCTTTTGTTCGCTGGATTTACCAAGTGAACAGAAGATTTATATTTGGTCCATTTCTCGTTTAAATTTCCTTCAGGAATTTTAGAATCTAGGATATTTGACATGTGAATAGTTGTTTTTTAAATTAATGATTAAGCAATAAAAAATAAATCGGCATGATAGCAAACAATATTGGAATGATAATACCAAATACACCTACCCCAATATTTTTTATCAAGGCATTGTATTTTTTGTGATTCACACCTAGGGTTTGGAATGCACTGCTAAAGCCATGTACCAAGTGGAACGACAAGGCAGCCATTGAAATAACATAGATGATTACCAACCACCAAGCTTTAAAGCCATCGGCTACTACGCTATATAAATCTTTAACTTTGGTAATTTCGACATTGCGTTCAGTGTCTACATATTTTTCCATTTTACCAGCAATTTCGCCCGTAAAAGGAGAAAAAGTAACTTCACCTGTTGCTAAGTTTCTTTCGTATTGGGTATATGGCGTGGTACCAAATTTATATTGGGCCCAGAAATTCCACATGTGTAAAATTAAAAAGGCTAATATGATGGTTCCTAAAACGCCCATCCATCTGCTTGACCAATTGCTGTTCGCATTGCCATTGTATGCGGCATATTGAACAGGACGTGCCTTTTTATTTTCCATTACCAGGTATAAACCCCAGAATGCGTGAAATAAAATGATGGCGTATAAACCATAAGAAACAAATTTGATCAATGGATTGGTAGTCATGAATACCGCATAGGTATTGAAGGCCAACCCGCCATCGTGTTTCAAAAGTTGTAAATTACCCGTCAAATGCACAATAAGGAATGTGCAGAGAAAGAGACCCGTGAGGCCCATCAGTAATTTTTTACCGATACTTGATTTTAAAAAAGTGCTAATCCAATTCATGTAATAATGATTTTTAAATTTTTTGCAAATTTATTCTTATTTTACTAAAAACAACCTTTGTAAGACTATTTAAATTTATTTTAAATAACAAAGAAATAACAATTCTAAATCTTGTTTGGTTTATTTAGTTTGCTGTTATTTGCACAACCCTTTGATATTGTCACGGTAAAGATTCTTGCACAGAAAAAACTTACCAGAAAATATCCTTCCTTTAAACGTAAATTTAATCCATAAAATGTTCAAACTGGTTCGTACCCTCCTCTTTTTAATGTCGGCCGAAAAGGCGCATCACGTAACACTTTCATTGCTTAGCTTTTTAATTGCTATACCAGGCATAGGCGGGCTTATTCGCGCTATCTATCGAAACAACAAACAACAACCTGTTAAAGCATTTGGCATTGTTTTCCCCAACAAGGCTGGTTTAGCAGCGGGCTTCGACAAGAATGCAAAGTACCTAAAAGTGATGCAAGCACTAGGTTTTGGTCATGTTGAAATCGGCACTGTAACACCCCTACCACAAGCTGGCAATGAATTGCCACGTCTGTTTAGATTGATAGAAGATGAGGCCATTATCAACCGCATGGGCTTCAACAACGACGGTGTTGAGGTAATAGTGGAGCGATTAAAATCAAGACCAAAAGGCCTTATTGTTGGTGGCAATATTGGCAAGAACAAGGTTACACCTAATGAAAATGCTATTGATGACTATAAAATTTGTTTTGACAAATTGTACCCATATGTCGATTACTTTACAGTAAATGTTAGCAGTCCGAATACCCCAGGCCTGCGCGAATTGCAAGATAAAAAACCATTAATGGAAATCTTGAATGCACTGATTGAAATACGCAAAACCAAGGTAGCAAAAGGCCAATTGCACTTACCTATCTTGTTAAAAATTGCCCCAGATTTAACCAATGAACAGTTAGATGATATTGTAAGTTTAACGTTAGAAACAGGCATCGATGGCATTGTTGCCACGAATACCACGATTAGTCGCGAAGGCTTGAAAGCAAGCAAAGCAACAGTTGAAGCCATTGGCATGGGTGGTTTGAGTGGCAAACCAGTGATGCAAAGATCGACCGAAGTATTGGGCTATTTAAATGAACGCTTGCAAGGCAAGGTTGAACTCATTGGGGTGGGCGGTATTTTAAATGCAGCCGACGCTGAAGAAAAATTCAAACATGGCGCTGTTTTGGTGCAAGTGTATTCAGGCTTTATATACGAAGGACCAGCCTTGGTCAAAAAAATTAGCTAATTTTTTTTATTCGATTAAACCTTTTGGTTTTCATAATGTCGAACCTATAATAAGATTCTATATTATGAAAAAAGTATTGTTAAGTATTGTAGCTGCTGTGTTTGCAGTTAGTTCATTTGCCCACGATGGTGACAAAGGACCCAAAACACCAGAACAGGTTGCCACTAAAAAAGCCGACAAATTAAAAACAGAGTTGGGTTTAAGTGACGACCAACGAACAAAGGTTTACGCAATTCTACTTGAAAACACCACTAAGATTCAAGCCATCAAGGCGAAGTATCCAAATGATAAGAAGGCAGCACAGTCTGAAATAAGACCATTGCGCCAAACTGCTGAAACTTCGATTAAGGCCATTTTAACACCTGAACAAATCACTAAATGGGAAGCCCTTAAAAAAGAAAAAAAGGAAAAACACAAAGCCAAGAAGGAATAAGCTTCAGGCAAATAAAAACTATCATTATAAGCCCCCTTTGACCTAAAAAGCAAATGGGGCTTCTTTTTTAACGGCTATTCCTATGCATTTAAGCTAACAAGAACATGCATTTGGTCGTCAAAAAAACAATTAAAGCGAATGCCTAAAATTCAATTTTCACAATGCAATTGAAAAGAATACCTTTGCAACCTTAAAAAAAGGTACAAATAAAATGGATCGTAATTCTATCATTGGGCTCTCGTTAATTTTTCTTCTATTCGTAGGCTATTGGTTTATCAACAAACCAAGCGATGCCGAGATGGCCCAACAGCAACATTTCAATGACTCGATGGCCATGGCAGAAAAGGCTAAATTGAAATCAATAAGTCTCATTTCTGCAGCCGAACAACACAAAAAAGACAGCATTGCCAATGCTTTGTTAAACGACTCGAATGCCTTGACGCAGAAATTTGGTGGCTTGGCACAGCATGTGAAAGGCAACGAACAATTCTACAATTTAGAGAACAGTGAAATGAAAATTACCTTGAGTTCTAAAGGTGGTTCGATTAAACAGATTCAATTAAAAAAATACAAGCGTGCTGATTCTTCTGAACTATTCTTATTGAGCAAAGAAAGTATTCACCAATTAGAATTCCAAACCCGGGAGAACACCATTAAGACTGGCGATTTTTATTGGGAAGTAAAAAGTGTGGATGCACAAAACGCTGTTTTTAGATTAAATTATTCGCCAACGCAATACATCGATCATATCTACCATCTAGGTGCTGATGGCTTTAATTTAGACCATCAAATTAAAACCTATGGATTGAATAGCTTATTGGTGCCGAACACCAAATTGATATTACAATGGAACAATGATGTACCATTGCAAGAATATGAGCGCGAAAAAGAACGCATTTTAACAGCCGTTTACTTCAAATATCCTGAAGAGAAGGCGGATTATATGGGTGAAACCAAATTCGATGAAATGCGCACCAAACAACCTACTGAGTGGGTGAGTTTCAAACAGCAATTCTTCAATACCACAATTATGGCAAAAGAGCCATTCTTAAAAGAGAGTTTATTAAAATCGGACCCACCACAAAACGAAACAAATGTTGAGCACTTAACTGCGCATTTAGAGTTACCATACAAAGCAGAGGCTGAAAAAACATTTGACTTGAAATTTTATTTCGGCCCTAATAAATTCAAATTATTAGAAGACCAAAATGTAGGATTAGAAAAAATTATTCCTTTGGGTTGGGGTATCTTTGGTTGGATTAACCGCTATATGATTATTCCAATTTTCAATTTCTTAAGCGGCTACTTAAGCAACTATGGTATCATCATTTTATTATTAACCTTAATTGTAAAAACTTTATTATTACCATTGGTATACCGTTCGTATAAATCGACTGCAAAAATGAAATTGTTAAAACCTGAGATGGATGCCATCAAGGAAAAAAACAAAGACAATATGCAGGCTGCACAAATGGAAAACCTTGCCTTGTATAAAAAAGTAGGGGTTAATCCTTTGGGTGGTTGTTTACCATTGTTATTACAAATGCCAATCTTGGTTGCAGTGTTCCAATTTGTACCATCAGCTTTTGAATTCAGACAACAATCTTTCTTATGGGCTACTGATTTATCGCACTACGATTCAATCTTTAATTTTCCTGATTATCCTATCTTGATGTCGATTTACGGGAACCACGTGAGTTTATTTACCTTGTTAATGACCATCTCAACTTTGATTTACACCCGTATGAACAATCAAATGACAGGTGTTAATGAACAAATGAAATGGATAGGTTATTTAATGCCAATCATGTTCTTAGGCTTCTTTAACTCTTATGCGGCAGCCTTATCGTATTATTATTTCTTGAGTAACTGTGTAACCTTTACGCAACAATGGGCCATTAAAAAGTTTGTTGATGAAGATAAATTGCATGCCCAGTTGAACGAAGCAAGAAGTAAAAATGGGACCACTAAAAAATCGGCCTTCCAAACCCGATTAGAGGAAATGTCGAAATCACGCGGATTGGATCCAAATACATTGAAGAAGAAAAAATAAGGTTCCTTGCAATTATTTTACACCACGCATATTGCCGACAACAAGGCCCTACTGACTGATGACGAAGCGAGGCATGTAAAGGTATTGCGTAAAAGTGTGAATGACCACCTGCATCTAATTGATGGCACTGGTTATTTGTACGAAGCTGTTATTACCGAAATAGTTGAGACCAAAAAGGCCCATGAGGTACATTTGAACATTGTTTCAAAAAACTTGCAGGCCCGCAGTAGAGACTTCCACTTTCATTTATTCATTGCACCGACCAAACAAAACGAACGCATTGAATGGATGTTGGAGAAAGCGATAGAAACAGGACTTGATTCAATTACGTTTATTCAAACGGAGCATTCAGAAAAAAACCGTGTCAACATGGGCCGTTTAGAAAAAATTTGCATATCGGCCATGAAACAAAGTGGTGAGTTTTATAAGCCCCTGATTAATGACCTTATGAATTTTAAGGATGTGTTGCATTCGAATAAAGATGCAGTGCAGCTTTTGGCGCACTGCAATTCACAGTTTGAAAAACAGAGTTTACAAGATTATTCGGTTGCAATAAAGAATGCTAACATCAATATATTCATTGGACCCGAAGGTGATTTTTCCGAGACTGAAATTAAACAAGCTTATGAGATGGGCTTTAAAGGACTGAGTTTAGGAAGTACCAGATTGCGCACAGAAACGGCAGGATTGTATGCTACCATGGCACTGAGTGCTGTATTGGGAAAATAGTTATTAGGCGTTCACCTATTCAGGATGCATAGGCTTATCCTACCAACCAATAGCAAACCATAAAATACATTAAAAACTTATTTGCTTTTCGCTTTGGCTTTGGCCTTCGCTTTCGGGGCAGCTTTGGCTTTTGGTTCAGCTTTCGCTTTTGCCTTGGCTTTAGCCTTTGCTTTAACGACAGGTTCCAATGCAATTATTGGATTAGATTCATCAATCTCTGTAATTTCGGCATCGCCCCATAATTCTTCGATGGCATAGAAATCGCGTTTCTCTTCTTTGAAAACGTGGGCTACAATGTCAAAATAATCCAATAGTATCCAATCTGATTGCTCAGAACCTTCGACATGCCATGGCTTTTCGCCTGTTTGCTTGCGAACAATTTCTTCGATACTATCTGCAATCGCATTCACCTGCTTGTCGCTGGTAGCGTGGCAAATAACAAAATAATCGGCCATTGCCGAAGACAATTTTCTTAAATCGAGAACTGTAATTTTGTGTGCTTTTTTTTCTAGCATACCATTTACAATGGCATCTTTTAAATCAATTTTGGCAATCTTATTTTTTGGCATTAACCTTGTAACTTTAGAATTGTTATTTTAAAACTTTGACTGCAAAAATAAAACCAAATACCCAAATAATAGGACAAAACCTTGTTTATTTTGAAAGATTAGATTCTACGAACCATTTAGCGATGGAAATGTACAAGCATCAACTCATAGAAAATGGGACCGTTATTTATACGGATGAACAAACACAAGGTCGTGGTCAAATGCAGCGCACATGGCAGAGTGCGCCTTATGAAAACCTATTGTTCAGTATAATTTTAATGCCTGTAACAAATGCTATTTCAAATCCGTTTCTATTGAATAAATGCATCACTTTGGCCATCAGTCAATTTTTAAAAGAAAAGCTTCCAAATGCTAAAGTCAATATTAAATGGCCCAATGATTTAATGGTTAACAATAAAAAAATAGCGGGTGTATTAATTGAAAATTCGTTTAGCGGATCGCAAATCAGTGCTAGTATTATTGGTATTGGCATGAATGTCAATGAGCGTTTTGGTGAATCAAGTGAATTTAATGCTACCTCTTTCGCAGATATTAAAAATGAAGTCAGTGATAAATGGTTAATTTTTGAACAACTACTAGAAACACTTGACACCTTCTATCTTAAACTTATAAATGAACAGTCGAGCGCAATTGAAACACTTTTTAACCAATCACTTTTGGGCTATCAACAATTTGAACAATTTATTGTCGAAGGGAAAGTCATCGAAGCAAAAATCATTGGTTGCGATTCAGATGGCCGTTTGTTGCTAATGCACAACAATACAACAAATGCGTATTTACATGGCGCAATACAACAAATTATAGCAGCATGAAAAAAGGGGTAATTGATATTGGCAATACCAGAAACAAAGCCGCTATTTTTAATGAAAATGGCGAAATAGAAACCATTGAAAGTTTTGAAACAGCACAACAAGCTTCAGAATGGTTGGTGTCCATGGGTGCAACCCATCTCATGGTTTCTGATGTTAAAGGGGCAAGTTTCGCAGCATTGCCAGGCATTAAGATTCAATATCTCAACACTGAAACAAAATTACCATTTACCAATTTATACGCAACACCCAATACTTTGGGGACCGATAGAATCGCTGTTATGGCTGCCGTGGCGACTTTTTATCCCAACCAAGCCAGTTTAGTTTTTGATATTGGTTCTTGTATGACGGTTGATTTTTTAGCGCCAGATATGCACTACCGAGGGGGTAATATTTCGCCTGGTTTGCAAATCCGTTTAAAGGCCATGCAGCACTTTACAGGTAAGTTGCCGCTTTCAGATTTGGAACACTTGCATTTACCCATGGGCAATACGACCCTTTCGGCTTTGGCCAATGGGGCATTTACAGGT
>CAJBKH010000298.1 GCA_903953615.1 uncultured Bacteroidota bacterium | reverse complement strand
GCGGATGACTCAGTTTAATCTAAAGGAAGACGAGATTGTTGCAATTTTAGATTATGCCGATGCCTATAAAGCTCCTGTTCCTGTGGCCCCTGCTGGTGGTGGTGCAGCTCCTGCCGAAGATAATTCTCTATTATTCGGAATCTTAACACTTATTCTAGCGGTAATCGCGCTTATATTATTACAAGTAAATAGTAGTCTTCGCAAATTGACAGATGAAAAAGACGGAATTCGTCGCGCTGACCCAGTGCCTTTTTATCGTAATAAAAGCTATTTAATGCTAGGTATCTTGGTTTTGTTCTGCTTTGGCGGATATACTACTATTAATGCTGCAATGGGCTTGGGCCGTATGCAGGGGTATCAACCAGAACAACCTATTTATTATTCTCATAAAGTTCATGCTGGCACCAACCAAATCAGTTGTTTGTACTGTCATGGTGGTGCTCAGGATAGCAAACATGCCAATGTGCCCTCCGTTAATACTTGTATGAATTGTCATAAGGCAATTAAAGAATACAAAGGAGATCCAATTGTAAAAGAAGACGGATCTACCGTGAACGGAACCGCTGAAATACAAAAACTATATGCTTACGCAGGTTGGAATGCAGAAAAAAATGTTTACGACAAACCAGGTAAGCCAATTGAGTGGGTTAAAATCCACAACCTTCCCGATCACGTTTATTTCAATCATAGCCAGCATATCAAGGTGGGTAAGCAAAATTGCCAAACCTGTCACGGAAATATTCAGGAAATGCCTGAAGTAGCTCAATTTTCTGATTTAAGTATGGGATGGTGTATTAACTGTCACCGCGAAAGCAAGGTTGATTTCTATGATAAAGCAACCGGCGAAGGCAATAAGTTTTACAGCATTTACGAGAAGTTTCACAACGATATTAAAGCCGGCAAAATGGATAGCGTAACGGTTGAAAAAATTGGTGGAACGGAATGTCAAAAATGTCATTATTAATCGTTTTACAGGTAGCTGTTGACGACTTGTTTTTAAATTAATTGGCAATTATCATATTAGCACATTATCACATTTATGGAAAAAAAGTATTGGCAAAATTTTGGAGAATTAAATCAGTCGGAAGCCTACCAGCAGACGGCCGAAAATGAATTTAAAGAAGACTTATTGCCGTTAGAAGATCTAGATGACAAAGGGCTTATGGATGCAAAATCTCCCCGTAGAGATTTCCTTAAATATTTAGGTTTTAGCACTGCTGCGGCTACTTTAGCGGCTAGTTGTGAAATGCCTGTTCGTAATGTAGTTCCTTATTTACAGAAGTCGGATAACTTGATTCCTGGTATTGCTAATTATTATGCTAGTACTTGTGTAAATGAAGGAGACGTTACTTCAGTAATAGTGAAACAAAGAGATGGTCGTCCAATTAAAATAGAAGGAAATGAAATGTCTTCTATCACAAAAGGCGGAACAAGTGCATTGGTACAAGCTTCTGTTTTGGATTTATATGATACCACTCGTTTGCGTTACCCAATGCAAAAAGCAGGAGCAGATTTTAAAGAAATTACCACTTTTGAAGCTGTAGATAAAATAGTGTTGGAAGCAATGAAAGGACTAGGCGGTAAGCCAGTCGTATTGCTTACTTCAACAATCAATTCACCTTCTACCTTACAAATCATTGCTGAGTTTTTAGCAAAAAATGCTGGAAGTCGCCACGTACAATACGATGCAGTTAGTTACAGTGGAATGATCTTAGCAAACGAAGCTTGTTACGGTAAAAAATATATTCCTTCTTATCATTTTGATAATGCAAAAGTGATAGTAAGTCTTGGCGCAGACTTTTTAGGTACTTGGTTAAGTCCTGTTGAATTTGCTGGCCAATATGCACAAAATCGTAGAATTACTGGTGAAAAACCAACGATGAGCCAACATATTCAATTTGAAAGCTCATTAAGTCTTACCGGTAGTAATGCAGATGATCGTTTTGTACATAAGCCTTCTGAAAAAGGAGCCATTGCATTAGCATTGCTAGCTAAATTAGGTGGAGCGGTTACAGCTCCTGCTATTAGTGATGCAGCTTTAAATAAAGGAATTGCATTAGCAGCCGCAGCTTTAAGTGCTAACAAGGGCGCTGCTCTAGTGGTTTGCGGAAGCAATGATGTTAACCTACAAATTATAGTAAATGCTATTAATGAGGCAATTGGTGCCAATGGCAAAACGATAAATCATGCCGTTAGTTCCAACTATCGCGCAGGAGTAGACGCAGATATGGTTAAATTGGTAGAAGATATGAATGCGGGTGCAATAGGCGCTTTGCTTATTCATGCTACCAACCCGGCGTATACTTATAATGACAGCAAAAAATTTATTGACGGTTTGGCAAAAGTGCCAGTAACCATCTCTTTCAATGCCACCATGAATGAAACTACTGAACGTTGTAAATTCAGTATTCCAGCGCATCATTGGTTAGAAAGTTGGGGTGATGCTCAACCAAAAACAGGCTATATTAGTTTGTTGCAACCTACTATCAATCCATTGTTTAAAACAAGGTCTTTTGAAACTTCTTTATTGAAACTTTCTGAAGATGCATTGGATTATCAAACTTACTTTAAAACTTATTGGGTAGCTAAATTAGGTGGTGAAGATGCTTTTAATACTGCCATACAAAATGGAGTAGTAGAACCTGCCACTCTACTAGTGGGTGCGGGCACTTTCAATGCGGGTGGTGTAGCTGCTGCAGCTGAAAAATTAGCTACTGTAAAAGGTGGAGCCTATGAATTAGTAGTTTACCAAAAAGTATCAATGGGTAATGGTAACCAGGCTAACAACCCTTGGTTACAAGAATTACCAGATCCTATCACTAAAGTGACTTGGGACAACTATGCATTGGTTAGTCCAGCTTTAGCAAAAGCAATTTTAGGTATCGATGTGGTAGGTAACCAACGCGAAGGCGATGGGTACGAAGTTCACCCAGAAAAACCTACTATTACCATTACTGTAAATGGTAAGTCAGTTGAATTACCCGTTTTAATTATTCCAGGTATTCATCCAAATGTAGTAGCGGTGGCTGTTGGATATGGTAGACAAAGTGCAGATAAAGACAAAACAGCTCAACATATCGGAAGATCGGCTAATGGTGCGGGTCAAAACGCTTATCCTTTAGTAGGTTTTGATGGAACTAGCTTTAGATATTCTGCAGCAGCAGATATCAAGAAAGCTGGAAACACTTACGTGTTGGCACAAACTCAGGTGCACGGTTCATCAGAAAGTCGTCCTGTAATTTATGAAGGCTCATTAAAGAAATTTGTTGAAAATCCAGAACATGTATTAGAAGAAGCTACGCATGAACGTGCGCTATTGATAGAAGCTTCTAAGGGAAAAGATTTTGTAAAAGATGCTACCATTTATCCGGATTATGAAAAGCCAGGTATCAAGTGGGGAATGAGCATTGACTTAAATACTTGTACAGGTTGTAGCGCTTGCGTAGTAGCTTGTACTGCTGAAAATAATGTAAGCGTTGTTGGAAAGATTCAAGTATCCAAAGCACATGAAATGCATTGGTTGCGTATTGACCGATATTTCACTGGCGATATGCAAAATCCAGATGTAGTATTTCAGCCGATGATGTGTCAGCATTGTGATAATGCACCTTGCGAAAACGTTTGTCCAGTTGCTGCAACGAACCATAGCTCTGAAGGTTTAAACCAAATGACTTACAATCGTTGTATTGGTACAAGATATTGTGCTAACAACTGTCCATTTAAAGTTCGTCGTTTTAACTGGCTAGATTATACAGGTGCGGATAGTTTTGAAGACAACCAAAATCCAATGGTGGAACAAGGTTATATGAACGAGTCAGTATTACAAATGAATGATACATTGACTAGGATGGTATTGAATCCTGATGTAACCGTTCGTTCAAGAGGGGTAATTGAAAAATGTTCTTTCTGCGTACAAAGATTACAGGAAACAAAATTGAATGCTAAAAAAGCAGAAGATCCTTCATTGGTAAGAAATGTTAAGACGGCTTGTATGCAAGCTTGTCCTACTCATGCCATCAGTTTTGGTAATGTGAATGATAAAGAAAGTGATGTTTATAAAATCAGAAACGTAGAGCAAAAACACCGTAATTTCTATGTGTTGGAGCAACTACACATTCTGCCTAATGTGAGTTATTTGGCTAAGATCAAAAATTCTGATAGGGATGTTACCAATGAAAAAGAAGAGGTGTTAGAAGGAGCGCATGCTGCAGAAAAAAAACATAGTTAAAACTCAGGTTGAGGGGAACATAAAAAAATAAAGCTAACGCCAACAACTTAGTTTGGAGGCTACAAAAAAGCGAACATAATATGTCATTATTAAAGTACGAATCACAGATCAGGGAACCGTTGGTAGATGGTAATAAAGACTATCACCAGGTAACGGAAGACATTATACGTCCTATTGAAATGAAGCCCAGCCGTCTTTGGTATATTGGATTTTATATCAGTGTAGCCTTGTTGCTATTTGGTGTATATAGTGTTTACAGGGAAGTTACTTACGGGATAGGCCAGTGGAACCTTAATAAAACTATCGGATGGGGTTGGGATATTACCAACTTCGTATGGTGGGTAGGTATTGGTCATGCGGGTACTTTGATTTCTGCGATTTTGTTACTTTTTCGTCAAGGTTGGAGAACAGGTGTAAACCGTGCTGCAGAAGCGATGACGATTTTTGCTGTAATGTGTGCTGGTCAGTTTCCAATTTGGCATATGGGTAGAGTATGGATGGCTTTCTTTGTATTGCCTTATCCAAATAGTCGCGGTCCATTATGGGTGAATTTTAACTCACCACTTTTATGGGACGTATTTGCGATCTCTACTTATTTTACGGTTTCTTTATTATTCTGGTATTCTGGTTTGTTGCCCGATCTAGCCACTGTTAGAGATCGCGCTAAAACTAAATTGCGTAAATTATTATATGGTGTAGCTTCTTTCGGATGGACTGGAAGTACTAAACATTGGCAACGTCATGAAAGTTTATCACTTGTATTAGCAGGCTTAAGTACCCCTTTGGTATTGTCAGTGCATACGATTGTATCTTTTGACTTCGCTACTTCAATTGTTCCAGGTTGGCATACCACCATCTTTCCTCCCTACTTTGTGGCAGGTGCTATCTTTAGTGGATTTGCAATGGTGCAAACACTGATGATTATCTTAAGAAAAGTTTTTGGACTACAAGATTATATCACCCTAGGTCATATTGAGGCAATGAATAAAGTAATTGTATTGACAGGATCTATTGTTGGTATCGCCTATATCACAGAATTATTTATCGCTTGGTATGGTCAAAATCCATATGAGTGGTATGCCTTTAAAGAAAACAGAGCCAACTTATTTAGTCCTTATGGATGGAGTTACTGGTTAATGATGTTTTGTAATGTGGTGTCTCCTCAAATGTTCTGGTTCAAAAAATTGAGAAGAAATATTGCCTTCACTTTCTTCATGAGTATTATTGTAAACATCGGTATGTGGTACGAGCGCTTTGTAATTATCGTAACCTCTACCTATAGAGATTATTTACCTTCTTCTTGGAGTACTTATTACAGTCCTTCTATTTGGGAAATTGGTTTTTATCTGGGAACTTTTGGTTTGTTCTTTACATGCTTCTTCTTGTTTTCAAAATATTTCCCTGTGATTGCAGTGGCAGAAATTAAAGCGGTATTGAAGACCAGCGGTGAAAATTACAAACACAAAATGACAGACATCGAGAAGGC
>CAJBKH010000297.1 GCA_903953615.1 uncultured Bacteroidota bacterium | reverse complement strand
TGGATAAGCATTACTAGTACTTCCAATATATGCTCCTGAAGTTTCATTATACCATGCAAGTTGTAATCTAGCATCCCCACTAGATGTTTGATAATTTGGTACTTGTGCTAATAATCGGTATGTCCTTCCTGCAGCCAATGTAATTTGACCTGTGGAAGTATTTAAGGACATTTCTTGTCCAGCAGTATTATCAACTTGCGTGAATATAACTGTTCCACCATTTGTCAATCCTGTTTGTCCAGAACTTCTTGATCCCCTTAAAAAAGAAGCACTCACTCCAGAGCCACTAGCAGTTGCAATAGTAGCCCAACTAGTTCCATTCCAATAATAATACCCTGCTACCAATCCGGCATTATTACCAGTATTGTATACTAACAAACCTGTTGCAGGACTTGGGATAGTAGTATTATCAGTGCTACTAGTTAAAGTTACACGAGGTGGCAAAAAGCCTTTATTTGTAGAACTCACATCCAGTTTTGCAGAAGCATCAGGTGTAGTTGTACCAATGCCTGTTTGTGCAAACAAATGCATTGAAAAAAACAATCCTATAATAAATAAAATTTGTTTACTCATAATTAAAAGATTGTATACAAGATAGAGTTAGTTATTAGTATTAAATATTTTGCTTTCATTCGATTTGCATGTTTTATGGCCTTTTGGACAGTTTTTATTTTCTGAAAATGAACTTTTCAACTCGTTTCTTCAAATATTTACCAGAAAATTTTCATAGTCTACGTTTTTGACCTAATAATTTATTTTCAAAATAACAACACCAGATCCTCCCTTGCCTCCCGCAGCTGATGAACTTGCTACTGCGCTTCCAGCTCCACCTCCTTGGCCAGTATTATTACTTCCTGAATTACCTGTGTTTGAAGTAAAACCTTGAGCTCCATTTCCACCGTTTCCATATATCACATCAAACCCCGAAATAGAGCTTGTAAACCCTAGCCCACCTATTCTGTCTGTTCCATTTGCAGTTGCACCACCACCTCCTCCTCCAATACTTACATTACCACCTTGTCCACCTGTTGCCGAAATTGAACTCCCAACTTGTTTTACTCCAGCTTGGCCAGCGGTAGTAAATGTTCTACTGCCTCTTCCACCTTGCCCTCCTAATGCGATAATACTTGAGAAAGTACTACTATTCCCATTAGTACCATTTAAGTCGCTTCTTAGATTAGCTCCTCCTAAACCACCATCTCCCACTGTAATATTTAAAATTGAACCAGGGGTTACCGACAAAGTTCCATTTAAAACCATTCCACCACCACCGCCTCCACCACCGCCATTATCATATCCATTACCACCACCACCTCCACCACCGACAACTAAATATTCAATAGAAGTTACACCATCTGGGACAGTCCAAGTTGTTGACCCAACTGATTTAAATTCAACTATGTTGTATAGTAATTTAGTATTATTGTAATTCTGTAAAATCTCAGCATTTGTCAATGCTTTATTATAGATAGAAGTATTTCCTATTTTACCTTGCCAATAGTTTCCTGCAGGAGAGGTGCTTGGCCCAGCTTCAACTCCTAAAAAAATACTATTTGATGCATAAGTTATTAATTTATTAGCGCTTCCATAATCATCTGTATTAGCTAGATTGCCATCGATAAATAATTTTGCATACCTACCATCAAAAGTGGTTACAAAATGATGCCAGCCTGAAAAATTACTCACAGATGCAGAAGGAATTAAATATTTACCACCGGCATAAATATAACTGTAAAAATTACCACTCCATATATTATGCGAATATCCACCCCCTTCTGTACAAGATAAAGCACACTTATAATTTGATGAGGATGTACCCGCGTTCCAATCATCTGAATTCAACCACTGCTCAACTGATATTGCCGATGTAGGCTTGATTATACTAGTATGCGCTCTTGATGCATATTGATTTGTACCATTAAAAGAAAAAAAACCATTCGCATTATAGGTTGGAGGTGTGGCTGCTAAAGTAAAATCCACCATATTAGTCGTCAAGTCTTTAAACGAACTTCCGCTTCCTTGATAAGATTTAATATTTGCAGGATCTAAACGAAGTAATAAACCATCTGTAATTAAGTCATTTGGTTTTACTAACATCCCCAAACGCATGGTGATATGATTAGTCCAAGTAACTGGAATCACTTTAACAGATTTAGCAAAAACACCTGTAGGAAACAATAAACGCGCATCATCTGTAATTGAAGTACTTATGGGAATGTCACTTACAACTCTTGTCCAAGGATCAGCACCAGTCAAGCTAGTTTCTACATGCACTTTTGTAACAAATTGATTTCCGGAAGATGCCCTAGGCTGAACCACCAAACCTTTTATATAAGCTGGCTCATTATTATTTAAGGTAATATACTGATTCGTAGTCAGATCTGTGCCATTCGCACCAGCTGCCCAACCCAAAGTCGAATTTAACCATGGAGTATAATGTAATACCGAAAAAGCATCTCCAGGACCATTTACACCATTTGAATTATCCCAAGCACTTGATATGCTCCAATAAGTTGGACTTGAATTCGTAGAAGGACTATGTATCGTATAGTCAAAATCATTTTTTCTGGATTCATAGTCCTGTAAAACATCACTATCTGAAAATGGTAAATTATATATTTTGAATTGAGCTAAATTAAATTTTCCGTAAGCATTTGTGCCCAAATTTTGATCTCCTCCTGCCCCAATTGCATAAAATTGGCCAGCAGTAGGAATGATTCTCGCAGTTGTTTGCGTGCCTTGTAAAACACCATTTATATAACCTTTTAAGTTTGCTCCATCATATACCATGGCAATATGATACCATTGATTTAGGTTCACAGTAGAAGTTGAGGTTATAATTGGTCCATTCCAAACCCGATATTTCACATACCCATTCACAATATCAATAGTAGATGCATTCCATCCAGAATTAAGTGTTGTTGATTCAAGCTCATAAACTAATATACCAGAATTAGCTGTTGGATAAACCCAAAAACTCATGGTAAAACTTGTTTGGATGCTCGTATTAACTGTTTTAAAATAAGTCCTAATATTTGGAGTAATTACATATTGATTGGTTCCATTCATAGAAACATACCCTAATGATTTAATAAAAATTGGACTATTTGCAATAGATGCGTTTCCTGAAGCAGTCCCTGCAATATTCGTCACCGTGGATCCTCCGCGTGTGAAGCTTGATGATTTTGAAAAATCATAATTCACCACTAAACTATTTTTTGGTAAAATAGATTGCTGAATAGGTAATCCAATTTGAGCAGAAGTATAAATTGA
>CAJBKH010000296.1 GCA_903953615.1 uncultured Bacteroidota bacterium | reverse complement strand
TGTTTACCACGATGGCGGTATCGATCGCACCACAGATGGTGGCAATAAATGGACGACCTTAGAAGATGGCTTAAGTGCTTCTGAATTTTACAAAATGGGTAACAGTATTTTGTACAATGATTATATTATTGGGGGTTTGCAAGACAATGGTATGGATGTGGCCATCGATAAAAAGTTCTATACGGTGCGCGGTGGCGACTGGGGTGGCGACTTTGCTTTCGATGCTTTTGATAGCGCTATGTTATACGAGAATGGGGGCATTAAACGCAACATTGCCAGCTTTGCAACTGCTGGTATTAATGGGCAAGGGGGCATCTATGCAGTGCATCCAAAAGATAGTAATGTATTGTTCGAAATCACCACTAATTTATACCGCACAACGAATTTAAGAGCCAACCCTGCAAGTAATGTAAGTTGGTCTCAGATATCGAGTATCAGTGGCAATACAACACCAAGGGCATTAGCTTATTGTAAAAATTCTAAAGGTACTTTCTACATGGCTTATAACACTCAATTTTTATACAGAAGTACCGATATTAATGCTGCTGCACCATCATTTACAACTGTGGCTTTTCCATTTAAAAGTGGCGAACAGATTAAGCAAATAGAGACCTGCGATTACGATAGTAATTTGGTGATTGTAGTGACCAATCAAAATCGCATTTTGCGCAGTAACGACAAGGGCAATAATTGGAGTCTATTGAATAAAAATTTACCAGCAGTAACTGTGATTAAATTTTTATTGGATCAAAAAAACAGCGACTCGAGTATGTATGCTGCCACTGCTTTTGGGGTATATTACAGAAATAAATTTTATAAGAACTGGATTAATTTTTCGAATGGCATGCCAACTGTTGCCCAAATTTCTGATATGGAAATCATGAGCGATGGCACTGATAAAGGCCGCTTGCACATTGCCACCTATGGTCGTGGTATTTGGCAATCCGATTTGTTTAAAACCACTTCGGTGCCACCAGTGGCCGATTTTACAGTGCAGAATTCGAGTTCACAAACCTGTGCGAATACAGTAATCATGGTAGACAATTCCATGGGCTCGCCAGCGAATAGAAGATGGCAAATACTGCCTGCCAAAGGTTGGTCGTATGTGAATGGTACAGATTCACTATCGAGTCGTGCCGAGGTTCAATTTAATACCTTTGGCAATTATACCATTAGTTTAACTGTAACCAATGCAAAAGGCTCTCATACCAAGAGTGTTGCCTATAATTATGCAGGTTTGAGCACTGCCGCTTCATGTGTTACCACTACTAATATTTTAGGAGGTTTTGGTATTGGCATCTACCGATTCGAATTTAATACCATCGATAAATCTTCTAGTGCAGGTGCTTTTAGTTACGAAGATTTTACTTGTAACAATGCCACCATTGTAAAAGCGGGGAATACCTATACAGCCTCTGTTACAACTGGTACTTATAACAATGAGAATGCAAAAATTTACATCGATTTTAATAACAATGGGGTGATGAACGATGCAGGTGAATTGGTGGGTACTATTGGCAGTGGAAAAGGCAAACAATCCTGCAGTATTAGCATACCTGTAAATCCTACAGTAACGGGTAAGTTTTTGCGACTGCGAGTGGTTAGCGATTTTGCAACCGTGAATGCGCCTTGTGGTGCTTTGAGTTATGGGCAAAGTGAAGATTATTCTATCATGATAGATAAAACCAAACCAACGCTCAGCGTTACCATTCCTAAGCCCACAGTGAGCAATAGTTTTACAGCCACTTTTAAAGCTTCAGAAATTTTAGATGGTTTTGAAGCCAAAGACATTACAATAAGCAATGGTACTTTATCGAATTTTACACAACAAAGTGCCTTGGTTTATACTGCTAAAATTAGTCCGATTAACAATGGCAAAGTAAATATCAATATTGGAGCAGCAAGCTATGTGGATTTGGTAGGCAATACCAATAATGCCATAGCCGATTCAACGCAATTTTTCTTGGGCATTAAGACATATACTTTTGCAGGTTTAAGTACCAAGGATATTATCACTCAAACGCCAACAGGAGGTACCATTAGTTCTTATGTGCCTTACGGTACCAAGCTCGATTCACTGATGGCAACTTTTACTTTAAGTGATACCTCAACGGCCTACATCGGAGCGTCTCTACAGAGCAGTTCTATCACTAAAAATAGTTTTAAAACGGTGGTCACCTATACCATCAAAGCCAAAGACATAGCTTTAACCAAAACCTATACGGTAACCGTTTATACCAATAAAAATACTGCTTGCGATTTGTTAACTTATGGGTTTGTGAGTCCTGCTGTTACAGGCACCATCACAACAACAGGCAGCGGAGGCAATGTGAATTTAACAGTGCCTTATGGAACAAATTTAACGGCTATCAAAGCTTGGTTTACTTTGAGTGATAGTGCAAACGCTAAGGTGTCGAATATTAAACAGAACAGCAACGTAACGCTGAATGATTTTACATCACCATTGATTTATCAAGTCATAGCACAGGACACAACAGTTAGTAAAACCTATATTGTTTATGTTAAAATGGGCAAAAGCCAATCGTGCGATTTGTTGCAATACAGTTTACAGAGTCCTGCTGTGAATGGGGTCATTACAACTATTGGTACGACAGGGGGAACCGTGGCTTTAACCTTGCCGTTTGGCAGTGGATTGAGTGCCTTGGTGGCCAATTTTAAAGTAAGTGACAGTGCTACAGCTTATTTGCAAAATGTGAAACAAATTAGTGGCAGTTCTGCTAACAATTACAAAAGTATTTTAAAATACAAAGTGATTGCACAGGATACCAGTTTTTCTAAAATATATGATGTTAGTGCCACTGTTCTGAAAAGCGATAAAGCTGAATTATTCACCTACTGTTTGGTGAGTCCTGCAGATACTGGGGTTATCACCAAAATAGCAGGTGGAGGATTCGTAAAAATTACTGTGCCCTTTAATGCCGATTTAACGAATTTAACAGGCGTGTTTACATTAAGCGATAGTGCCAAAGCCAGTGTTTTAAGTGTGGGGCAAAAGAGTGGTATTACTAATAATAATTTTACGGATACCATCCCTTTCTTAGTGAAATCGCAAAGCGGTTTGGTAAGCAAGTTATACAAAATAAAAATAGAGAAAGAAGCACCAAGTGGTACCATAGATGTGTTAGAAAAAACTGGGTGGCGTGTCTATCCAAATCCTGCCGACGAGGCGGTTCAAATGCAATCTACAGATCATTTACAATGGGTGGAGGTAAGCACAGTGGATGGCAAGGTAATAGCCCAGTATTGGCCAAATGTAAAACAGTTTGTACTGACCACAGAACAATGGCCAGCAGGTATTTACATGGTGCGTTTCAGAACGGCAAGCCAAGTAGGAACAGTGCGCTTAATGATTGCACATTAATTATAAAATTAGTAAACTAAGTTGACTATTTTTACAACGGTTTGTAAGTAAAATTCTTGATGATAATTTCGTGGTTTTGACCGTTCACTGGGGCTGCACCATTGAGCAACCAGAAGTTGATACGCACATTGGTTGAGTCGCTTGGTTGCGGCACTACAATTGGGTTGGAGGTCAATGAATTTTCAATTTTAGATCGGGGAATATTGTTCTTATTAAAGCTCCATTTAGACACTTTATTAGGGCCAGGGTAGGTTTCGCCTTCGTAGCTTTCCCAAGCAATACTATCGCTGGTCCAACGCATCATATAGGTGGCAGTTTTACTGATGTATTTGGTAGGTATGGCTGGTTTAAAAGTGCGTTCTTTATAAGGACCAGGGGTGCTAAACCAAACAGGTTGGGCGCTGTAGGTTACTAAATTACTATCGTTGGCCACATCCCATTTTGCAAACTCAATATCAATTTCGCTATTCCCTTGGGTTTGGAAAGAATAATCGTCCCAAGTAAAAAAACCGAACACTACTTTTTGATCGAAGTTTCTAATATCAGTTTCGCAAGTAAAGGTATAGGTGCCATATTTAAATTCTTTTACACTGATGATTTCACTGCTGTACCAGAAATTATTTTTCTTCAAAATTTTCATGTGCAAGCGACCTAAACTATCTACATAAGCACTTTCTGCATTGCCTGCAAAGCGGTTGGGTCCAGGACCTACAGGGTTATCCGCATTTTTATAATTGAAATAATAACCTGAAAAAAACAGGCTACCTTTTTCGTCTGGTAGTTTGATATCGGGTGGTGCCGATTGTTTACAAGCGGCTAAAAACAAACAAAGGCTCAAAGAAAATAAGATGCGACTAGTGGACATATAAAGATTGTTTTTGATTTTGAATGAGGAGTTCGAATTCACCATTTTCGGTCACGCGTTTTAAGGCTTTATTGATGAAGGAGAAATCGGTTTTATGCAAAGTGAATGTAACAGTTTGACTGGCTTGAGGGGCTAATTTTATTTTTTGAAAAGCCACCAATTTCTTAACAGACGGGGTAATAGAAGCTACTAAATCGTGGTAATACAATTGCACCACTTCCATACCTTCGCGACTGCCCGTATTTTTAACAGCTACACTTATAGTCACTGAATCTTTATCGCCCAGCGAATTGGTGCTCATCTTAAAAGTTTGGTATTCGAAAGTGGTATAGCTTAAGCCAAATCCGAAATCGAATTGTGGACGGTAGGCATTATTAGAAAAATCGACATCTAAATCTTCTGAGCTTTTATGGTCGTAATGTACAAAAGCATTGACATTGGCAGGGTATGTAAAAGGTAATTTACCACTTGGATTAATTTTGCCAAACAAGGCATCCGCAATGGCGCGTCCACCTTCATCGCCCGGGAGGTAGGCATATAAAATAGCATCGGCCAATGGGGCCACATTTTTAATGATACGCGGACGGTTGAAACAACACACTAAAATGATTGGTTTATGTAAAGCGCTTAAAGCTTTTACCAATTGTTGTTGCGGTTCAGATAAACTTAAATCATCAATATTGCCTGGTAGTTCAGTACAAGGTGTTTCACCTAAACACACAATAATTTTCGAGACTTTTTTAGCAGCCTCAACACAGGCTTCAATATTAATAATACTATCGGTGGTACAGCCTGGCACATAATTGAAATTGGTTTTTGCCATTTGTAATTGCATGGCTTGTTGAATGGTTAGTTTGCCTGGTGTATTAAAGCGGGTATCTATACCTTGCCATGTGTGGGTCCAGGCGCCATTTAAGAGGTTTAAACTATTCGCAGCTGGGCCACATGCCAAAATGGTTTCTTTGGCAGCGTTTAAAGGCAAAATTTGATCTTTATTTTTAAGAAGGGTTAAACTTTCGGCTGCGCCATTGTAACTCACGCTGGCATGTTTTGTCGAACCAAAGAGTGGATATAAATTTTTATTGAAACGCGTTTCGTTGAAAAGGCCCATGTCAACTTTCAATTGTAGAATGCGTTTTACAGATTGATCGATACGGGCCATGGGAATGGTACCTTCTTTAATCAATTGCACCAAGAGTTCGGTAAACTCAAAATCGTTGGGGGTCATGCTCATATCGATGCCCGCCATGATGGCCATGCGCACGGCTTCTTTTTTTGTTTCAGCTACGTGGTGTACATTCACTAATTTGTATACGTCTTCCCAATCGGTAACAGCAACGCCTTTAAAGCCCAATTCATTTCTCAAAAGTGTTGTTAAAATATCATAATTGGTATGCACAGGGGTGCCATTAATTTCACCTGAATTAATCATCACAGTTTTGGCCCCTTGTTGTATGGCCATTTGAAAAGTAGGTAAAAAATATTCACGCAATTCGCGGTCGCTAATCCATGCTGGAGTGCGGTCTTTGCCACTCAATGGCATACTATAACCCAAAAAATGTTTCATGCATGATGCCACAGCATATGGACTATTTGATGTGTTGCCTTCAAGTCCGCGGATAGCACTTTTGGTCATTGATTTAGCAAGGAATACATCTTCACCAAATGATTCGAAAAAGCGCGACCACAAGGGTTGTCGACCGAGGTCGAGCACTGGCGAAAAATTCCAAGGAATACCAGATGCGCGTGTTTCGTAAGCGGTAATGCCATAGAGTTGCTGCACTAATAGCGGGTTCCATGTTGCGGCTTGTCCAATTTGTTGAGGGAATAAAGTTGCACCCATGGTATAATTGGCGCCATGGATGGCATCGATACCATATATAATGGGAATGTTTAAACGACTGTTTTTCTTATTTTCGGCCACTACCATTGCCAATATTTTATGCCAATTGTCGAGTGCGATGGTACCACTTCCACAACCAACATTCAGGATAGAACCGATATGGTATTTGGCAATTGCTGTTTTTAATTTTTCGAGGTTAAGGGTTTGCGGATTCTTAAGGTTGCAGATGCCTCCTTCGGCAATAACACCTAAGTCGATTTGGGTCATTTGCCCAGCCTTTTCCTCAACGGTCATAAGGCCAATGAGTGAATCGATGTTCACAGATTTAGCAGCACCTTGGGCATGTGAAGCAGTGCACAAAAAGAAAAAAAGGGAGGTTAAAAACAGATTCAGTTGTTTCATTGTTTGAGCGTAATAAATCGGATATTGTCGAGGTAAATATCACCATCTCCTTCGAGTTGTATAACGAATTGTTTAACTTTTTCGAGGTTAAAATCTTTGGTCTCTAATTCGAATTTAGAAAGTGGAATGGTTACAGCGGTCCATGTTTTGTCATTGAATTCACCAGCAGCCAATTCATATCGGAAACCATAGTAGGCTTGTACACCAGAGTAATCTTCGAATGCAAAAGCAACTGGTAAATTTTTGAAAGAACCTTTCACTGCTTTTACTTGCATTTCAACGGCCGCAATTTGCGAAATGTCTAGCATATCTTTGGCCATCCAATTATTCCAACCAAAGCCTATGCCTATCCATTTACAACCACCTGCAATTTTATTCCAGGTTACTTTAAGGGCGCCATTGCCACTGTATACATTTGTTTTTTCGGAACGCATCTGCACGCATTCTACTTCTGGCGAAACCCAAACACTTTTGTCGTAATCATCGCCAAAAATAGTGGTGGCATTAAAGCCATTGATGGAATTTGTATCGGCTGCAAGCGTTTCATCATAGAGTTCTAACTTTTGAACGGTGACAATTTCTTTGCAAGAAAAATTCAAAAGCAAGAGACAGCAGAAGCTGCAGATATGTAAATAAATTTTTCTCAAGGTTCTAGTGGTTTATTCAAAGTGAACATCATTAAATCGAGTTTTGAGCTGGCGAAACCATTGCTTGGATTAGCCAGGTGCAACATCGAGATTTTCCCAATTTTATCTGGGTTGTGTAAAGCATTGCCTTTTGCTGCAGCAGGACTGCCATTCACTAGGGTTACAATATCAGAATATTTGATAGAAATGAGTTTCCAACCCACCCAATCAACTGTAACTTGGTAATCATATTCATCCTCATTATTGGCATTAAAAATACCATCGGCATTTTCATCTTCTTTAAATTGAAATAAAACCAAGGAAGTATTGGTGTTGTTAACGCCATAAATCAAACAATTAAAATAAACCGATTCAGGATTTGTAGGCAGCGGAAAAGTAGGAGCAGTGCTGTATGCATTGCCTGGAAAATCGATAAGACCAATAAGGTAATCCCAATTCACAGTGCCCGCCATGTTTAAATATGATTTGCCCTCAGGCGCAAATGCATCGGTTTTAATTTGAAAGTCCATGTTGGCACCACTTTGTGCGAAGCGGGTCCATTTGGCGTTAAGGCCTGTTTCGAAATCAGCTACTATTACACCTTCTATTTTTTTGGCATTGCTTATGCGCACATTGGTAGTGAAAGAATCGGTAACATCTTTAATGGTTAATTTGGCCAAACAAAATTCTTTGCCAAACATAGGAAACTGTGTAGTGCTGCCATTCCAAGAGGAGTTGCTGACATCTATTGCTTTGCTTTCGCCATTGATAATTTTTACCGCTTTAGACGTATTACCTTGTATAGTAATGGTCCATTTTACAATCTTGTTAAAACGCGCTGTAAAGAAAGCGGTTTCACCTTTGTTAAAGTTAACACTATCCTTGCTGCATTTAAAGGTTTCGGCTACCTTAAAATCGCTAAATATTTCAGTAATGCTAGGGCCATCTACTTTGCTTTTATCTTTTCGGCAGGCGAAAAGCGCAAGTGTAATAAGGGCGAGCAGATGTATC
>CAJBKH010000295.1 GCA_903953615.1 uncultured Bacteroidota bacterium | reverse complement strand
TGCAATCATAATTTGCCTTTTATTTTTTTCAAAATTATATTCTCAGTCAGTACCAACTTCAGGCTTAGTTGCTTGGTATCCATTTAATGGAAATGCGAATGATGGTGGACCAAATGCTAATAATGGAACAGTAAACGGTGCGATATTGACTTCTGACAGGAATGGGAATGCTAATAGCGCTTATTATTTTTCAAGTGTAAATTGTGGAACTTGGATTGGTGCTAATATAAATACTGCTTCAATTAATGGTAATTTGACATTATCATTTTGGGTTAGTAGGTCAGGGGCTGGCTGTATAGGTCCAAGAATTATGGAGTTTGGGTCAGCTGATGCAGATGATGGTTTTATGCAAATAATATGGGATAATGGAACGCCTAAAATTTTTATGCATCATAATTCTGGCGGAATTTCACATAAAGCGGAAGATTTTGTAAATACCTTAAATGATAATCAATGGTATAATATTGTATATACTCATAATGGTACCGTTGCAAAGTTTTATGTTAATGGGTTCTTGGTAAATACAGCCAATAGGAGTGGGATTGTGCACTTAAATGGTAACGTAGCTTTTGGCAGAATGAATCATTCTGCTTGGGATGCATTTAATGGCAAACTGGATGATATAGGAATTTGGAATCGTGTATTAACTCAATCTGAAATTTCCAATTTGTATAACGATTGCAGCCCTCCAACAGTATTAAGTACAACACCCTTATCAAAATGTGATGCAGGAATATTTACATTAGAGGCAACCCCAAGTGCGGGGGTAATAAATTGGTATAGGGAAGCAACGGGAGGGGCATCCTTACAAACTGGCACTAGTTTTACAACACCATCCATCAATGCTACTACGACATATTATGTAGAGGCTACTAATAATGGTTGTACATCATCATCAAGGACTGCAGTAGTGGCTACAGTAAACGCCACACCTACAGTAACTGGCACCACTCCATTATCAAGATGTGATGCAGGAACAGTTGCCTTAGGCGCTAGTGCTAGTAGTGGTAACATCAATTGGTATAGCAGTTCTACGGGAGGGTTATCCTTACAAACTGGTACAAGTTTTACAACACCATCCATCAATGCCACCACCACCTATTATGTAGATGCAACTAATAATAATTGTACTTCATCATCAAGAACTGCAGTGGTCGCTACAGTAAATACCACGCCGACAGTAAGTGGCACGACTCCATTATCAAGATGTGATGCAGGAACAGTTGCCTTAGGTGCTAGTGCAAGCAGTGGTTCCATTAATTGGTATAGCAGTTCCACGGGAGGGCCATCCTTGCAAACTGGTACAAGTTTTACGACACCATCCATCAATGCCACCACCATCTATTATGTAGATGCAACTATTAATAATTGTACTTCATCATCAAGAACTGCAGTGGTAGCTACTGTAAATACCACACCGACAATAACTGGTACGACTCCATTATCAAGATGTGATGCAGGATCAGTTACATTAGAGGCTACTCAAAGTACTGGAGTGATAAATTGGTATAGTGAAGCAACAGGAGGCTCATCCTTACAAACTGGCACAAGCTATACGACACCATCTATTAATACCACTACGACTTATTATGTAGAGGCTACTAATAATGGTTGCACATCGACTTCAAGGACTGCAATAATGGCTACAGTAAATACCACACCGACAATAACTGGCACCACTCCATTATCAATATGCGATGCAGGAACAGTTGTATTAGGTGCGAGTGCAAGTAGTGGCACCATCAATTGGTATAGCAGTTCCACTGGAGGATCATCCTTACAAACTGGCACAAGTTATACTACCCCCTCAATCAATACTACTGCCACTTATTATGTAGATGCAACAAATAACGGTTGCACCTCATCATCAAGAACTGCAATAGTAGCTACTGTAAATTCCGCACCTACAATAACTAGCACCACTCCATTATCAAGATGCGATGCAGGAACAGTTGCATTAGGTGCGAGTGCAAGTAGTGGCACCATTAATTGGTATAGCAGTTCAACAGGAGGGTTATCCTTGCAAACTGGCAACAGCTTTACGACACCATCTATTAATACTACTACCACATATTATGTAGAGGCTACTAATAATAATTGCACGTCATCATCAAGGACAGCTGTAGTAGCTACAGTGAATACAATTCCTACTCAACCAGCTATTTCTTGGGATGGAATTCAGCTTAGTACAACATCTTCACCAACGAGTGTAAATTATCAGTGGCTTTTCAATAACAGTTCAATTGCAAGCGCCACTTCTTCTATTTATAAACCAATAGAAATCGGTAATTACAAGATTCAAATAACTGGTGCAAACGGTTGTAAAAATGAAAGTGAAAGTTTCATGTTATCAGTAAAAGCAGCTGATGATTTAGTTAAAATATTTCCCAATCCAGCTTCTAGATATGTGATGGTTTATTTAAGTCAAAAACCTGCTCAATCTTTAACTATGAAGCTTTTCAATACACAAGGCCAAGAATTAAAACAAGTAATTATAAATAATCAAATCACCTACATTCCTCTTAGTGAAATATTAGTAGGAAATTATGTTATCAAGATTTTTGGAAAAGATTTTAGTCAAACAAAACAATTATTAATTGTACAATAGATTTGAAATACAATTGAACTATTTTTTTAAAGGCTGTATTTGGTAAAAATATTCCTAATGAAGATAATACCAAATTCTTAAGCAATAGCTGGACTATAAAAAGGGTAGCCAATTCTGTAGTAACTAATCGACATTTTAATCAATTGATATGGGTTAAGGTAAGAATAGATAATATCAATAGATTTATATATTGATGACTATGAAGAGTATAGGTAAAATAGGATTATAATTCACTTTCTTGCTGTGACCACAAGTTGTTGATTTTCTGTATTTTATACCTTATTTTCAACCTTTTCTAATAACCTACTATCAATACCAGCTGAATAAAAACAACCATTTCTTGTTTTGTAACCATTCTCTTTTAGAGCTTTTGAAATTTCAGAAAGATTACTGTAGTGATATTAATAATGTCAATAGTAATATCTTTATTTATCAAAAGGATTTTGGATTTAACTATACAGCTGTAAAGTAAATCCAGCGTCAATTTTAAAAAATGTTTTTCTAGGAAGCAATAAGTATTTTTTAACTAAATTAATCCACTAAAATAAATTGCATGTTTGCTAAAATAATTTACCCATTTATCTTTTGTATTTTATTGACCAATAATATTACTGCACAAAAAATTACCTCCAGATTAAATGACATTAAACTGGATAATCTGGAAGGATTCGAATCTGCTTCAGAAAATTGGAAAATTGTGGGGGATATTCAAGGTAAATATGATAGCGAATCATTGAATCCATCAAAAGGTAGTGGGATTTTATACAACAACTTCAAAAAAGAGATTCAATTCAAAGAAGGCCGTAACCTCTTTACAAAATTTAATCATGGAGATATCTATTTAGAATTAGACATCATGGTAGCCGAAGGGGCTAACTCAGGAATATATTTCCAATCTAGATATGAAGTACAAATTCTAGACAGCTGGAATTCGAAAGGGCTAACCTCAAGTGATATGGGTGGAATATATGAAAGATGGAAGGATGATAAAGGCTTTGAAGGCAGTGCTCCTTTAAAAAATGCAAGTCTAGCCCCAGGCCTTTGGCAGCATATGGAAATTTCTTTTCAAGCACCACGATTTGATGCCACTGGAAAAAAAACAATGAATGCAAAATTTAATTTCATAAAACTTAACGGGATAATACTGCATGAAAATATTTTTGTAACTGGGCCAACACGTTCATCAGCTGCAGCAAATGAAAAATCTTTAGCTCCAATCATGTTTCAAGGAGATCATGGAGTAGTTGCTTTTAAAAATATACGCTATGCCTTATTAGAAGATTTAAATGTAACTACATCAGCTATTAGTTACAAGTATTATGAACGCAATATCAAAACGCCCGCAGAAGCCATCAAATTAAAACCAACAGCAGAAGGCAAAACAAAATCAATAAATCCTAGACTAGCAGCAGTAGAAGATGGCTTCTTACTTCAATTTGAAGGTTTAATCAATATACCTACTACAGATACCTATCTATTTACTTCATATTCAGGAGTTGGAAGTCTAGAAATAGATGGTATCGGTGTTATCAAACCCACATCTACTAGGGTAGGCGGAGAAACTGTTGATGGATCAATTCATCTTGAAAAAGGAGAACATCATTTTAATTTATGGGTAAATAAAAATCGTGGAAGGGCAAAAAATGGATTAACCTTATTCATTGAAAAACCAAATAGTAAAGCTACACCACTTCACAACCCTTCTTCTTTGACTGAAGCAACATCGCCACTTATTACGGTTAAAACACAAAAAGAACCTGAGATTATCAGGTCATTTTTGTTTCATAAAAATAAAAAACTAACCCATGTAATTTCTGTAGGAGACCCAGCCCAAGTGAACTATTCATACAATCTACTTCAAGGCGCATTGTTACAAGTATGGAAAACTGATTTTCTTAATGTAACGGACATGTGGTATCAACGGGGGGAACCTCAAATAGCTACTCCAATGGGATCAACAATTGTATTAGCCGGTAATTGCCCAATCTATGATAAAACAAATGCGATAGACTCAATAAGTGAATATCAATATAAAGGATACACATTAACCGAAAGCCGCTTACCTGTTTATAGTTATGCTTACAAAGAGCTGTTCATTAAGGATATGATTTCTCCATTTGAGCAGGGAAGGGGATTAAATAGAACGATTTCTTTAACTGGTAAAGGAATAGAAGATGTAATGATTCGGATAGCACAAGCAAAAACAATTACGCC
>CAJBKH010000294.1 GCA_903953615.1 uncultured Bacteroidota bacterium | reverse complement strand
ATAGAAAGTGTAACATTTCACTTGCCACCAAAACCTATGCACTAAAATTAGTGGTGCCGCCTAAAGTATCTTATAACAATTCCACTAGCAGTTGTGGCTTCCTTAAATGGTCGCGCGGTTTCCAAGACACCAGCAATAAAGGCTTAAACTACACCACTATTTATCGAGCAACCGATAATAAAATCCTTTATGTAAGTTATAATGCCGCAGATTCTTTGAGGGTATTTGCCAATGGAAATTATATCATTAAACATGTTTTGAGATCCGATAAAGTTTTAAGTTGTCCGGTTACCATTTGGGATACGCTTACTATTTCAAATGCTATAGAAATCCCAAACATTAACAATAACAAGGATTCTATTATCTGTCTGAAAAGCAGTGCTAGCTTTAAATTGTTGCCGAGTAGTGTTGCCAGTTATAAGCGCCATCAATGGTACTTCAATGATAGCTTGCTTAATGGCATGGATTCTATCATCGATTTGAAAATCAAAGCAAATTCAAAAATTAAGTGTATTGTAGAAAATATAAGTGGCTGTAAGGCCGAACGAACCTTGAATTATACCATCCAGCAGCACAATGCAATCCTTGGAACGGATAGCGTTTTCTGTTATGGAAAAACAATACTTGTAAAAGCCAATGTAAGTAATTTAAGACAACCAGTGAAATTCGAGTGGACAGTCAATGGCCTGCAAACCACAGCTGCAGACAGTTTAAACGTATTGATGACAGCTTCTAAAAAAGTGATCTTAAAATTAACAGATGCCGACCAATGTCAATTCACAGATAGTGTTAATCATTTGCCTTATACAAGTCAACCTTATAAGCTAAGCGGCACCCCACTGGTTTGCAGCGATTCACTTGCCATTGTAAAAGCAAAGGGCATTGATAATTCAAAGCCTTATTTCTACCTTTGGAAAATAGGCAGTGTAGACATTGTGAATAGAGATTCTACCTTAAATTTCTACCCATCCAAAACAGGAATGGTAACATTGAAACTATTGTATACCAATGGCTGCATTTTAAAAGATTCCATTGCCATGAATGTACTCCCGAATCCACAATTTGAATTGAACCATTCACCTTACAGATGCATCGGTCAAACAGCGACACTCAAGCCTGTTATTATGAATAGGAGTGCAGGCCCATTTTTCTACGAATGGAAATTAGACACTACTTTTTTAAGCAGCGATTCTATTATCAAAAGAACTGTTAAAATAGATGAAGTTATTTATTTGAAAGTAAGCAATGCTTTGGGCTGTGCGACTGATGACACAGCGAATGTATTTGTTTATCCAAATTTGCGAGGTAAAATAAAGCACAGTGGGAATTACCATCCCAGTAGTTTTATTAATTTAACCTTAACCCAAGCCTACCCATCTTATACTTGGTCGAATGGTTCAAAAGCAGCGAGCATTTCTTTTTGGGCCAATACTTTGGGTCCTGCAGGTAACTATACCTATTGGTGCAAGGTGGTCGATGCAAATGCTTGTGCCTCTGCTGATACCGTTACCATTAATACGAAATCATTTCTTAGAACACATGCAATTACGCACAGCGATTTGAGCGTATACCCCAATCCTGTGGGCCGTCAATTGAATATTATATCAGTTGGAATTGGGCAAGCACAGCTCTTTACTTTGGAGGGTCGACTAGTGCAAACAATGCCATTGGCGATGGGCTTGAATCAGATGAATCTGGAGACTTTGGCAGGTGGGGTTTATTTGTTAAGAACCGAGGTAAATGGACAGGTCATCAATTTGCGCATTGTGAAAGATTAATTTCGCTGTTATTGTCTGCACAAATAAATTAAATTATCGAAACCTTTTGCTTTGGTACAATTGATTTTAGAAAAGGTGTCTTCCAAATTTTTTTCGTATGCCTTTTGTTGGTCCGAACGCAAATTCATCATGTTCCTAAAATAAATTCCCTGCGGAGTTAGCTGTTTAGAAACGGTCTTTAGATAGTCTAATTCAAAACAAGTTACTGGCACTTGGTCGTCGATAAACAAATCGTCGATGATTAAATCATAGACATCTTCTGACGCCTTTTTAATCCATTCAAAAGCATCGGCAATTTCTATGTTTAACATTTTGTAACGACCGATATTAAACTCTTCGTGCGCAAATTGCACCAAGTCTTCATCAAATTCTATGGCCTTTATTTGAAAGGGCCATGCACATTTTTTAGAGAGAATTTCAACAGCGCTACCACCACCTAAGCCTAGCATTAAAATGCGCTGTGGCTTAATGATTTTAAGTGATTCAAAAATGCCTTTCTGCATAATCTGGTGCAAACTACCATAGCTGTAATTGGCATTCTGACTGTTCAGTACTT
>CAJBKH010000293.1 GCA_903953615.1 uncultured Bacteroidota bacterium | reverse complement strand
CTCGACCCAGCCTATCGCATTTATTTCACCAACAACGAAACCATCGATGTACCCGCGAGTCTAGAAGCCCTCAAAGCTGAATTCGAAAAAAGAGAAAAAGGCAGTGGCGAAGCATTGGCGGTCTTTTTAAAAGATGCTGAATACAAATACCACACAGCCATGGCCGATTATGTTTCGCGTGTATCAGATTCTATTACCGAATTTATTGAACCGCGTTTAATCATTAAATCGTTTCAACTCAATTTATTTTCTTCGCTCAGAAAATCGGTTCGCAAGAAATTTAAAAATCCATTATTGGTGAGCTTATTAGAATTTCCTGTTTTATTTCTTGGCTCTACACCCGATACAACACCTGCCCTTTACAGCATGATGAACTATGCCGATTTAGTTAAAGGCACATGGTTTCCTGAAGGTGGTATGTTCGAAATTTCTAAAGCCTTTACCAAAATTGCCGAAGCACAAGGTGTTACTATTCAATTGAACAGCGAAGTGAGCAGCATTGAAGTAAACGAAGGTAAAGCTCAAAAAGTATGGGTGGGCAACCAAGCATACGAAGCCGATATTGTAGTGGCGGGCAGCGATTATCACCATACCGAACAACAACTCTTGAAAAAAGAAGATAGAGTATATGACGAAGCCTATTGGAACAGTCGCACCATGTCGCCAAGCTCACTCTTATTTTATGTGGGGATCAATACAAAAATAGAAGGTGTATTGCACCACAATTTATTTTTTGATGAGGACTTTGAGCAACATGCAAGCGAAATTTACAAAACACCCCAATGGCCAAGCAAGCCTTTGTTCTATTTAAACGTAACTAGTAAAACCGATGCTAAGGTAGCACCAGAAGGGTGTGAAAATCTATTTTTCTTGATTCCTTTGGCGCCAGGTTTAAAAGATGATGAGGCCACCAGAGAGCATTATTTCAATATCATTATTAAGAGGCTTGAAGCCAAAACCGGTACCGACATTGCCAACCATATTGTGGTTAAACGCAGTTATGCAATGAAAGATTTTGAGTCCGACTACCACTCCTACAAAGGTAATGCCTACGGATTGGCCAATACCCTTTTGCAAACTGCTTTTTTAAAACCCAAAATGAAGTCAAAAAAGGTAAAAAATCTATTCTATACTGGTCAATTAACAGTGCCTGGTCCTGGTGTACCGCCAGCCATTATCAGTGGGCAAATGGTAGCCACTGAAATCGCTAAATTGATAAAAAATAACAAATTGTAAAACTTTTTTTAAGCAAGAGTGTTAGAAATATATGTTTGAGTTGTACGAAAAAACATCCGCCAAATGCAGTAAAATTACAACTAACATTTACAGTACCTCGTTTTCATTGGGTATTAAAATGTTGGCCAAGGACTACAGATGGGCTATTTATGGGATCTATGGATTTGTTAGATTGGCAGATGAAATCGTTGATACATTTGAAAGAGAAGACAAAGCAGAATTGTTAGCTAACTTTAAAAGAGATACGTATGAGGCCATTGAGAAAGGTATAAGTTTGAATCCAATTTTACAATCTTTCCAAAAAACAGTTCGCCATTTTAACATTGGCCAAGATTTAATCGATCCATTTTTTGATAGCATGGCCAAAGATTTGGATCAAACCAATTACAACAACATGCAATACGAAGAATACATTTATGGCAGTGCCGAAGTGGTAGGCTTGATGTGTTTAAAAGTATTTTGTGATGGCGATGCCATTGAATACGAGCGTTTGAAAAAACCTGCAAGATCGCTTGGTGCGGCCTTTCAAAAGGTTAATTTCTTGCGCGATATAAAGAGCGATGTTGAAGACCGCGGCAGAATTTATTTCCCGCATTTAGACCTTGTCAATTTTGATGAGGACATAAAAAAGGCCATTATATTCGATGTAAAGCGCGATTTCCATGAAGCCTTTCTTGGCATAAAGGAATTGCCTATGAGCTGTCGCTTTGGTGTTTATACTGCTTATATTTATTATTTAAAATTATTAGAAAAGATTGAAAGCACCCATGCACACAAAATAATGAATAGCAGAATCAGAGTGGGCGATACACAGAAAATGGCACTTTTAGCAAAGTCTTATTTTAAGTTTAAGCTCAATGCCATTTAAGCGCATTACGATATTATTATTCACCTGTTTTTTGGTCTTGGCCAACACGACTGCAGAAGAGACAGATTTGATTCTGGCACGTGTCTATTTTGAACGCGTTGGCACCCAAGAATCTGCTGTAAACAATTTAAAAATTTTAACTGAGGGGAAACAAGCTAAACCCATTTACAAAGCTTATTTAGGTGCGGCCTATTGTGCTGAAGCCAAATACCGTTGGAATCCCTATGCGAAACTAGAAAGGGTCAAAACAGGTATGGGCCTATTAAACCAAGCTGTAACATTGGAAAGTTCAAATATTGAAATTCGTTTTTTGAGATTTTGCATTGAAGAGCATTTGCCAAGTGCTCTGCCATATAAAGAACACATCGCAACAGATAAACTTTTTATATTGGCCAACCTTAAAAAAGAGCACAGTTATTACGCCAATATGAAAGCCTATTTATTGAAGTCTGAAAGTCTTTCTGAATCGGAAAGAAAGCAGCTTTAATCGCATTGCATTTTATTTTCATCATTATTATTACTGCCTTCAATATTAGTTTCTTACTTTTGCACGAAATATGGAAGAATTATTGAGTTCTGCAGGTATCATTAGCCTGATTAGTTTAACCTTTATGGAGGTTGTATTGGGGATAGACAATATTATTTTTGTGAGCATTATTGCTGGCAGAGTTGAAAAAAAGGATCAAAAAAGAGCGCGCAATTTGGGATTAATCTTAGCAATGGTGATAAGAATTGCCTTGTTATTTATAATACAATTAATCATACAGGCACAGCAAACCTTATTCACACTTCCAATTGATTTCCCTGGGAATGCTATAAGCATTAAAGAACTGGTATTGATAGCAGGTGGTTTGTTTTTAATCTACAAAGCCACCACAGAGATTCACCACAAATTCAATGTCGACGACCATGTAGAAACAGAATCGAAAACAAAACAAAAATTCAATGCTGTGGTTGTGCAAATCCTAATGTTAAACATTGTATTCTCGGTCGATTCAATAGTAACCGCCATTGGACTAACCCAAAATATACTCATCATGATGATTGCAGTAATACTTTCGATGCTAATTATGTTGGCAGTTTCTAGCGGCATTAGTAATTTTGTAGAGAAACACCAAACCGTAAAAATGTTGGCCCTCTCCTTCTTATTAATGATTGGTTTTATGCTGATTGTTGAAGCTTTCGAAATTCATGTCCCAAAAGGTTATGTATACTTTGCCATGGCATTCAGTTTATTTGTTGAAATGTTGAACATTCGTCTCAAACGTAAAAAAGGCATTGTATAAACAGTACTAATTGGTGGTATAACATACACAACATTATAGGAACATTGCTTTGGGTATCACCTTAAAAATTTACAATCATTTATCGGAAGCCCATGCCGAATGGGAAACCATTGTGCCGCCTAATCACCATTTAATTTGTTGCGACTTAATGGCCATTGAGGGTTCGCAGGCGCCCGATTTGAAATACCATTATGTTAGCATTTTTAAAGATGGTGTGTTAAGTGGTGCCATGTATTTACAACACCTTACCTTCTCGCACAAACATTTTAACCGCGACTTGGTGCAAACCCCACTATTGAAATTGGCCCATCCAATTTTAAGCAAGCTGAAAGCGCATATCCTTATTTGTGGCAATTTGTTTAGGGTGAATTTTCAAGGCTTTTATTTCAAAGATAAAAACGATAGAATCGATATTTTCGATTGTCTTAATATTTACAGAAAGCAAGTCAAACGCCAAGTTAATTTTTGCGGCATACTGGTAAAAGATTGTACCCGCGAATTTGAACCTAGCAGTATTACCTGTTTTCAATTCAAACCTTTCCGTCAAGATTTAACCATGGAAATGGCCCTACAACCTGCTTGGCAGAATTTCGATGAATATGTTGCGGCTCTTAGCAAAAAGTACAGACAACGCGCCATTAAAATCAGAAAATCAATTAGCGAGGTTGAACGCAAATATTTAAGCCTCGAAGAAATAAAATACTACCAAAAGGACATTCAAAATCTGTACATGAATGTAGTAAACAAACAATCCTTGGCCTTGGGTATTTTAGGTGAAGATTACTTTGTTCAAATGAAAGAACAACTCAAAGACAATTTCGAAGTGGTGGCCTTTTTGAAGGATGGCAAATTGTTAGCTTTTAGCGGTCATATTTACTACCCCCTTAAACAGGCCATGGAACTTCATTATATTGGTTTCGATTACAGGGCCAATCCACTTTACAATCTTTATTTCAATATTATTTTCGATGGTGTCGAAACGGCCATCCACAAAGGTTATACAAAATTAGAAATGGGCAGAACTGCGCGCGAAGCCAAAGCCAGTGCAGGTGCTAAGGCCGTAGAAAATTTCAATTACATATGGGTAAAAGCCGGACTGCCGCGATTAGCTGTTAATTTTCTCTCTAATAAATTTGAAGACAAAATGGGCGATGACTGGCAAAACAGAAATCCATTTAAGGATGCACCTGCTAGTTAACTTGGCATGGCTATAAAGCCACAGATTCACAGATTATTTTTTTTTAGAAATGAAACCTAATTGAAAATAATTTTTAACAGTGAATTAAAATAACCTGCGGATAGCTATTTCTATTGTGGCAACTATAAGTCTCCATTTTGAAAAATGACAAGATATGTCATCACTAATTCAACGATAATAAAGCGTTTAGTCCAAATAATTCTGAGCAATTTTTTCGATTTTATACTAAAATAATCTGTGAATCTGTGGCAAAAAAAAACACCCCGCAGAATGCGAGGTGCTGTATCGATTAGCAGACTATTTTATTGGATGCTGATGACCTTGAAAACGGTTCTTCTATTTTGTGCTTTGCCTTCGGCTGTTTTATTGTCGGCAACGGGTTTGGTATCGCCATAGCCCATGGCATTTAATCTTGTCATCTCTATACCCGCCTTTACCAAATATTCTTTTACGGCCTTGGCTCTATTTAATGAAAGGGTCGTGTTTTTTGTTTTATCGCCAGTATTATCGGTATGTCCGCCAATTTCTATTTTCATGAAAGGGAATTTTTTCATCAACAACACCAACTTATCTAACTCGGCTTTCGACTCTTCTTTCAACTCAAATTTATCGACATCGAAAAACACATTGGCCAATTTCATTTCTACATTCACCTCTGGTTTTTTCAAAGGCACATCGATGATAAAAGGCTCCAAACTTTTGTTTTCTTTCAAAGAGAAATTATCTGAATAAAAAAGGTAATCGGTTTGATCGACATTCAACATATAATTCTTGTTCGCATTTAAAATCACTAAGAACTCACCTGTTATTTTATCGCTATTAATGCTGGTTACTACCTTACCAGTGGCCAAATCTGTTAACTCTATTTTAGCACCAATCTTCGCTAAAGTTTTGGCATCGAATACTTTGCCTTTCACATACGAAATAGGATCTGGTTTCATGGCTGGGTACAAAGGGAATTTATAAATATCCCAACCGCCCATGCCACCCGGTTTATCGGTGGTGATATAACCGTACTGCCCTTTTCTATCTACAATTAAACCTAACTCTTCGCCACCAGTATTAATTGGATAGCCAATGTTCACTGGTTTTTGAAACTTGCCATCGGGGCCTTTTTTAGCCATGAAAATATCCATATTACCTAAGCCTAATAATCCATTGGAACTAAAGTAAAGGGTGTTGTCATCGGAGTGAATAAAGGGCGCTTGTTCATCGCCAGGCGTATTCACCGAAGAACCTAAATTCATGGGCACATCGAATCGGCCATCTTTAAATTTAGAAACATAAATATCTGCACCTCCAAAACCACCGGCTCTGCGGCTCGAAAAATAAATGGTTAAACCATCCGAGCTGATAGAGGGTTGCGACTCCCATGCATTGGAATTAATAGGGATACCAAGGTTAATAGGTTTGCTCCATTTGCCATCATTATACGTTGAGAAATATAAATCGCAACTACCTTGACCACTTGGCATGCCTTGGTCGTTCACCCGATCGCAAGCGGTATAAAAAATAAATTTACCATCGGCAGTAATCGAAATGGTACCCTCGTTCTCATTGGTGTTTACAGGGTAAGGCATAGGCATGGCAGGACTCCAGGTACTATCGGTAAGTGCAGTAGATACATAAAAATCTTCTTGCACCCTATCGGCATTCATTTGTTTTCTGCGGGTAAAATAAAAATTTTTATTGTCTAAGGTCATGCCCGGAAAATACTCCGACTCTTTGGTATTGATTGACAGCCCCATGTTCTGTGGTTTGTAAGGCACTGGATTTTTCACCAAATTATTGCAGATGTCCATGTTGGCAATTTCTTTGTTCACATCGGCAATTCTGCGGGGGTCGAGCTTCTTAGGACTTGTTAAATATTTTTGATAATTTTCTTTGGCTAAATCGTATTGCATGTTGTTGCGATAAGCACTGGCCAAACGAAAATAATGGTAATAATTATCGGGTTCGAGGGTTAAGAGTTTTAAGCAACATTTAACAGCGGCACTAAAATTTCCCGCTGCATTTTCGAACTCCGATTTATACTCCCACGATTTAACGTAGGTACTGTCTTTGCTAATGGCTTTGTTCACCAGCGCAAGGGCTTTTTCAAAGTTCTGCTCGCGGTATTCCAAATAGGCTTCTTCAACGTATTTATCTGTTGGATTAACGGGCGGCTTTTGCTTGGGCTGGGCCACTGCGCAATTGTATTGCACAATAATGAATAGTAAGAATAGTAAACGTTTCATGTATGGATGTTGATAGAATGATAACATATTTCTTGCAAATTTATTGTTTTGAGGGATTACCCAATGATAATCTTATCCCAAAGAATTTACAATACAGGTCATTCAAACTTTGGACCAAAAAAGTAGAATGCTATTCAATAGCCAAACTCCTAATTATTTTAGCCAATAATTTCATAAATGAAATTAGGCATGCAAAGTTGTTCAACCAAAATTTTGTTACACCAATTTTCAACCACTCACCGCTCCTATTTTTTAATAGCTAGAATTAGCAAGGTTTAACGAAGATTTTAAACTGATAAATTTCGTTGTAAGTACGGACGAGTCGAAATTAAGTTTTTGAAAAAATAT
>CAJBKH010000292.1 GCA_903953615.1 uncultured Bacteroidota bacterium | reverse complement strand
TGACAATTTTACAATGATTTTGTCTCACTGAGCTTGTCGAAGTGTGATAATTTATTAATACTTTTAAATGTTTTTTAAAGGCATTAATGAAACTTCGTTTTGATGATGTGATGATTTGACAATTTTACAATGATTTTGTCTCACTGAGCTTGTCGAAGTGTGATAATTTATTAATACTTTGAATTGTTTAATAATAGGCATTAATGAAACTTCGTTTTGATAATTTTTTAAGGTATTAAGAAAACTTCCCAGTTATGATTTTAAAGTTTTGAAGCTCCATAGGAGCGAAATCTTAGTAACACGTAAAAACATACCACTTGGTATGTAAAATCAAACCTAAGCTAAGTGCCAATAAAAAAGCAAATCGAAGCAACCAAGCTCTTCCAAACCACAACTCATATCGCAAGCAAATACTACTTTCTGCCGACAGCCTACCGCAAATGCTAAATGCTACGCATTTAGCAATCTCTCCACATGCTCAACCATCTCAACAGAACCAATGATTAAAGGTGTGCGTTGGTGTAAGTTTTCAGGCTGTATTTCCATAATTCTTTGGGTACCTGTTGTGGCTTTACCACCTGCTTGTTCAACTAAAAAGGCCATTGGGTTACATTCATATAGTAAACGCAGTTTACCATTTGGCGCTTTAGCAGTTGCTGGATATAAATAGATACCACCTTTCAATAAGTTTCTATGGAAATCTGCAATTAAAGAACCAATGTATCTTGCAGAGTATGGACGTTTTTCTTCTTTGTTATTGCCTTTGCACCAGTTCACATACTCGATAACGCCAGGATGAAATTCATTCAAATTGCCTTCATTAACAGAGAAGATGCTACCTTTCGCAGGGGTTTTAATTTCTGGATGTGACAAACAAAATTCCATGATAGAATCGTCCAAAGTAAAACCGTTGACGCCACTACCCGTAGTGTAAACAAGCATGGTAGCAGTGCCATAAATAACATAGCCTGCCGCCACTTGATGCACACCTGCTTGCATGATATCTGCATTGTCTACAGGTTTATCTGGTGACAATCTTTTGTAAATAGAGAAAATAGAACCGATAGAAGCATTCACATCGATGTTCGATGAACCATCTAAAGGATCGATGGCTAAAATATATTTTGCATCGGCACCATTAGGGCACCAATGGATATCATCATCTTCTTCTGAAACCACACAAATACAATCGCCACTTAGGTCCATTAAACGTTTGAACACATCGTTACTGATGACATCTAATTTTTTTTGCTCTTCGCCTTGTATGTTGGTCTCGCCAAAATTGCCCAAGATATCAATTAAGCCTGCCTTGCGAACATCTCTGTTAATCATTTTGGCAGCCAATTGTATATCTCTAAAAATGCGTGACAAACTACCCTTCACAAAAGGGAATTTATTTTGTTGGTCGGCAATGAACTGGTTCAGTGTGATGATTGTATTTTTTTCCATTTGTTATTAATTTATTCGCTTTAATTACTTTTGCAAAAATAAGCAAAAGAATGAAAGTCTTTAAATTTGGTGGTGCATCTGTAAAAGATGCTGATGCAGTAAGGAATGTAGGGCATATTATTGCCCAATATACTGGTGAAAAACTATTGGTTATTATTTCGGCAATGGGTAAAAACACCAACAAATTAGAAGAATTGGTAGAAGCCTTTTGGAAAAACGAGACTGAAAAAAAGCAACAAATCATCCAAGAACTCAAAGATTTTCATTTTAAAATTGCCAATGATTTGATAGCCGACCCTAAGCACCATATTTTTTCTGACCTAGAAGATTTATTAATGGAGTTGGAATGTGTAGTTGAAAAAAAATACAACAATGTAAGCTATGATGAAATTTACGATGGCATTATTTGTTATGGCGAATTATTATCAACAAAAATAGTATGCGATTATTTACAAAGCATTGATACCAAAATTAAATGGGTAGATGCGCGCAACTTTATTCAAACGGATAGCAACTTTAGAGAAGGGCGTGTTAAATGGACCGAAACTGAAGAAACCGTTAAGCGTATTTTAAAACCGTACATCGACAGAAGCATAGTAATTACCCAAGGCTTTATTGGCAGAGATGAACACAACAACACTACCACACTTGGCAGAGAAGGATCGGATTACAGTGCTGCAATATTTGCCTATTGTCTCGATGCACAGGATGTAACCATATGGAAAGATGTGGCCGGTGTCATGAATGCTGACCCTAAACAATTTGCAGAAGCGGTAAAACTAGAGGCAATTAATTACAACCAAGCCATCGAGTTGGCCTACTATGGCGCATCGGTAATTCACCCTAAAACTATACAACCGCTAAAAAGTAAAAACATTCAATTGAATGTTAATTCCTTTATAAATATTCATGCCATTGGCACTGCTGTTAACAATACCGCACCCGCCCTTACCAACGAGTGTTACATAATCAAAGACAAACAAACTTTATTGTCAATCTCGACAAAGAATTATTCCTTTATTGCCGAAGATAATTTGAGTGCCATTTTCGATGCTTTTGCCAAATTCAAAGTGCGCATTAATGTAATGCAAAATTCGGCCATTAGCTTCTCTGCTTGCTGCGATACCAAAGAAGACAAGATCAATGAAATGATTAAAGCATTGGCCGATGAATACACAATCGAACAACAAACCGATTGCACTTTGTTAACCATCTACAACGCCAAAAAAGAAAACGCCATTCCTGGATTTTTAAACTCTAAAAAAGTGATGTTGAATCAGGAATTAGGCATGGCCCGTCAGTTGGTATTGGCTTAATTATTTTTAGCTTAATTTTACAAACACAAATCCCCATGTCTAACAACGATATTCTCAAAAAACTGCGCGTGGCCTTGCACTTGCGCAACGACCGAATAGTAGAAATTCTAAAGCTCGTAGACTTTAAAATTACCACCAGCGAATTAGGTGCATTTTTCAGAGCCGAAGACCATCCCAATTTCAAACCTTTAGGCGATCAGATATTGCGCAATTTTTTAAATGGCTTAATCATACATATGCGCGGACCATTGGATAAACCTAAAGAAGGGGTTGAGTGATTTTTTAATTTATAAAGTTTAAGATTGAAGGATTTTGAAATAAGGTTAATATTAATATTTTGTAGGGATGAGAATGTTAACCAAAATTGATAAGCACCAGTATTGGGTCTATACTTTCTTGCCCACTTTAGAGTTTCTTGCATTTTTAATTATTGGCAGTCTTGCGTTATTTACAGAACTCAAGGTTGACATCAATTTGGCCTACTTTTTTTTACTTGGCGCTGCGATGCACGGATGCATTGCCTTTATTACCTTAAAACATTAT
>CAJBKH010000291.1 GCA_903953615.1 uncultured Bacteroidota bacterium | reverse complement strand
ATTGCTACTGCACCAAAAGTTCTCATTTTAGTCATGTATTAGAAGAAGTTTTAAAGAATGAAGTGCACCTTGAAACGTCTTCGGGTTTTGATATTAACCTAATACTTGCCTTGCACGAACAGGGTTTGGTGAAGAAAGACAAGTTTATTGTTTGTAATGGTTTTAAGTTACAATCTTATATAGATAATATCGGTTTGATCGTTAAAGAAGGTTTTACCAATGTGGTGCCGGTGATTGATAATATTAGAGAAGTTGATTTGTTAGCGAATGCCATAGAAGGCGACTTTAAAGTAGGCCTTAGAATTGCTGCAGAGGAAGAGCCAAAGTTTCCTTTTTATACATCACGTCTTGGTATTGGATACAAAGATATTGTACCTATGTACCTCGAGCGCATTGCGCCATTAAAGCGTATGAAGCTGAAGATGCTTCACTTTTTCATCAATACAGGTATCGAGGATGATGCCTATTATTGGAATGAGTTGCACAAATGTTTGAGTGTTTATTGTGAGTTGAAGAAGATCTGTCCAGAGTTAGATAGTTTGAACATTGGTGGCGGTTTTCCAATTAAAAATTCATTAAAATTCGATTTTGATTATGAATACATGGCTTCAGAAATTGTAGCCCAAGTAAAACAAGTCTGCGATAGTCATGGTGTTAAAGAACCAGATATCTTCACTGAATTTGGATCATTTACGGTAGGTGAAAGTGGTGGTGCCATTTTTAAAATTGAATACCAAAAAGTTCAAAACGACAGAGAGAAATGGAACATGATTGACAGTAGTTTCATGACCACTTTGCCGGATAGTTGGGCGATTAATAAAAAGTTTATCATGTTCCCCTTGAACAAATGGGACAATACATATGAACGTGTTCTATTGGGGGGTATAACCTGCGATAGCGATGATTATTACAATTCTGAGCAACATGCCAATGCCATTTATTTGCCAGTTTACGAAGAAGGCGATCCATTGTACATTGGTTATTTCCATTGCGGTGCTTACCAAGAAAGCATTGGGGGTTATGGCGGTATTCAACACTGTTTAACGCCAGCGCCTAAGCATATCATCATCTCTGTTGATGAGAACGGAGAATACTCAACTAAATTGTTCAGCAAAGAGCAAAGTTATAAGAGTATGTTAAAGACTTTGGGTTACTAGGTTCAAAGAAAGCTGAACCAAATACGAATTCTATCGGAGCAGTAGGAGTTAGTGTGTTGCTAAGAAATTTTCAACCCTCCTTAGTCATGCTGTCCCGATAGCCATCGGGAGTCGAAGCACTAGTGCCTTGGAGATTAACACCAATGAGTTTTCGGTAATGTCAGCTCCTTGTGACTTCGACATACTTCGTCCATAAATTCGACAAGCTCATTAGGACAAAGCGTGAATCAGAAAACATTAACTTACATCAGTCAGACTGAGCCTGTCGAAGTCCTAGTAATTTCGGTATTAACGCCAACGAATTTTGCTTATGTCTAACTTTTGTGGTTTCGACACAATTTGTCCATACATTCGACAAGCTCATTAGGACAAAGCGTGAATCAGAAAACATTAACTTACATCAGTTAGACTGAGCCTGTCGAAGTCCTAGTAATTTCGGTATTAACGCCAACGAATTTTGCTTAT
>CAJBKH010000290.1 GCA_903953615.1 uncultured Bacteroidota bacterium | reverse complement strand
TACAATGTTGTTGCAATTTAAATCCAACAACAAATTAGAATTCAAACGCACCCCATAATTGAATAACATGGTACGCAAATTCTCATTGTTATAATCAGGAAAATTAACTTTAGGATTGCGCCTTAAACTGTCTTGCTCGGCCATTAATGGGTCCACCATCCAAATGGTCTTACCGCCATGCATAATGTATTGATCGAGGATATAGGCTTCGTCTTTATCCAATGCATCGATGGGCTTTACTATGACAATCCCATCATACTGCTGAATCATTTTAAGCGTCTTTCTAATTACCAATGCTCCCAATGAATCATAGTCTTTGATGGTTTCGGCATCGCCAATAAACTGACGTAAAAACTGCTCATCCCTTAGGTTAAAGAAGAAACGGTCTACCGCATAATTATCGCTCAATGAACTCATCAAATCATCTAGATGCGCATCATCAGGTTCGCCATGTCCATATAAAAACGCAATCTTTTGCGGCTTTACTATTAAACATTTGCGAATGGCATTGGCCATCTCATATTCTAAATTTTCAATCGATTTATTGATGGCTGTTTCTTCGGCCTTGCCCATTTCTGTGCTCAATAAATTAACAGTATACTCTTTGTTGGCGCCATAGGTAACCTCGGCACAAGGCAATATTAAATTGCGCTTTTGTTGGTCGGCTTCCAACTCAATATCGTTGTAATAATTCAGTCCTTTTTCAGACAGTTGTTTAATAATTTCACTGCGTTCTTTGTCTGTTTTGTCTTTCAAAACATTCACAAATTCATAGTCGATTTTATTGCCACTCAAATCTCTGAACTCTCGCAACATATCGAGCGTAGCGGTGCGCAAGCGCTTGAACTTAGTCGATAAATTATCGCCTTCCAGATACACTTTAAAATACATGCGGTCTTCAACTTTCGAAGCCAATTCTTTAGATGTATTAGAAAGCGTATAGCGTTTCTCTTTGGTTAAATCTATCTTCTTGTAATATTTGGTCGCCAATATATTCACAATCACTATCACTACAATGAGTAAAAGCAATTCCAAAAATGACTGTTGCTTGTAAGCGCGTTTTTGTTTTTTCTCTTTTACCATTTTCTGCTGCTAAAAATAATTTTTGTTAACCATAAAAATAAACCAATCAAACTCAAGAAATATATAATGTCTCTCGAGTCGATAACCCCTTTGCTAATGTTGCGGTAATGATAACTGATGCCCATCCATTCTATAAAGAAATCGGTGTTTTTAAAAATGGCGAATGAACCCAAATAATCGAAGGTTGAATAGAAAAAGAAACACAGAAACATACTCACTATAAACGATACTATTTGATTATCGGTAATGATGCTGGAGAACAAACCGATGGCCACATAGCCTGCGCTTAAAAGGACTAAGCCCATGTAACTTCCCCAAATGGCACCATTGTCTAAATTGCCTTCTGGTAAGCCCAATTTATATACGGTGTAATAATAAATCAAAGTTGGTAAAATGGCGAATATCACAATGATTAAACCTGCAAAATACTTGCCCATGATGATGGACATATCGGTTAAAGGTTTGGTGGTTAAAATTTCAAAAGTGCCACTCTTTTTTTCTTCGCTAAACGAACGCATGGTAATGGCCGAAATCAAGAAAATAAAAATGATTGGAGCTAAATCAAACAAGGGATCGATATTGGCATAGCCCGCATCCAAAATATTGGTTTCTTTAAACACCCATAAAAACAAACCATTGGCAATCAGGAAAACCACTATCACAATGATGGCGATAAGCGAGCTTAAAAAACTCCTGATTTCCTTTTTTAAAATACTAAACATGAATTTCTCTTTTTATAAAATTAACGGGTTACATTTTTAAAAATATCTTCTAAAGAATTTTCATTCACTTTCATCTCAGAAAGCATGAGTTGATTCTTTACTGCAAAATTAAATACCAAAGCCTTCATGGCTTCTTCGTCCTTGCCTACCAATTGGTATTCGGCTCCAGCGATTGGTTTTACTTCTCCAAAACCCCTCAGTTCTTTTAACTGTGCATCGCTCAAGGCTTGGTTAAATTTAACCATCAAAATAATATCCGATGAGAATTGTTGTTTCAATTCTTCTGGTTTGCCATTGGCAACGATTTGACCCTTGTTAATAATCATAACACGCGAGCACATGGCCTCTACTTCTTGCATAATGTGGGTAGATAACAACACTGTTTTTTCTTTACCAATGGTGGTAATTAAATTTCTAATTTCTACGATTTGATTCGGATCTAATCCACTGGTGGGTTCATCTAAAATTAAAACCGATGGGTTGTGTATCATGGCCTGTGCCAAGCCCACACGCTGACGATAACCTTTAGACAACTGACCAATTTTCTTTTTCTGCTCTACTTGCAGACCCGTTAATTCTATCATCTCGGCCACTCTTTTTGTGCTGTTAGACAATTTGTAAATACTGGCAATAAACTGCAAATATTCTTTCACATACATATCGGTGTACAGCGGATTATGCTCGGGCAAATAACCAATTTGTTTGCGCACTTCTATGGCTTGTAATTCAACATCCATATCGTTGATAAAAGCCCTGCCACTGCTAGGTGGAATAAAACACGTTAGCATTTTCATGGTAGTGGTTTTACCGGCTCCGTTAGGACCTAAAAACCCAACAATTTCGCCCGAACTAATATTGAAAGAAATATTGTTCACGGCATTTTGTTTACCATACGTTTTAACCAAATTTTCTACACGAATAGACACAATAGTATTAATATGAAGTGCGAAATTAACGCATAAAGCTGAATACTTATTGTCACACTGTTTGAATTTCTGTACAGATGGAAAATATAAGGGCCAAACAGTAGTTAAAACCTACTATTGCTTCTCTTTATACAGCTCGAATAGATGCGACCGCCTTCGGGGTCGTCAGATTCCTCTGCGATTTTGTTCAATCAATATGTGACCACCTTCGGGGTCATGATTAATATAGAATGTATTCAGTAGCCTAGGTTAAATCTTAAAATTTAAC
>CAJBKH010000289.1 GCA_903953615.1 uncultured Bacteroidota bacterium | reverse complement strand
TGAACACTGGTTCATTAACATGTAATGTTAAGTTTATGATAGAAGGCGAAGAAGAAGTTGGTTCTGCTAACTTAGGTACTTTCATTAAAGCCAATAAAGAAAAATTAAAATCAGATGTGGTATTGGTAAGTGATACCAGTATGATTGCCAATGATACACCAAGCATTGATGTTGGATTGCGTGGTTTAGCATACATGGAAGTTGAAGTTGTAGGTCCTAACAGAGATTTACACAGTGGTGTTTATGGTGGCGCAGTTGCAAATCCTGCAACCATCTTATGTCAAATGATTGCGGCTATGCACGATGAGAATAACCATATTACCATTCCTGGTTTTTATGATGATGTAATTACAGTAAGTGATGCTGATAGAGCTGAAATGGCCAAGGCGCCATTTAGTGAAGCGGCATACAAAAAAGATTTAGACATTGCCGAAACATGGGGTGAAAAAGGGTATTCAACAGTTGAAAGAACGAGTATTCGTCCAACACTTGAAGTGAATGGTATTTGGGGTGGTTATATTGGCGAAGGTTCTAAAACTGTATTGCCAAGCAAAGCCAACGCTAAAATTAGCATGCGTTTAGTTCCGGGTCAAAACTCACATAAAATTTCAGATTTATTTAAAGCATACTTTGAAAATGCAGCACCTGCAAATGTTAAAGTTAAAGTAACTGCGCACCACGGTGGCGAACCAGTTTTAACCCCAACAGATAGTGTTGAGTTCAGAGCTGCTGCCATGGCCATGGAAAAAACATTTGGGAAAAAACCAATTCCTACCAGAGGTGGTGGAAGTATTCCAATCATCGCTTTATTCGAAGCAGAATTGGGTATCAAATCGGTGTTAATGGGCTTTGGTTTAGACAGCGATGCCTTGCACTCACCAAACGAAAAATATGGTTTATTCAATTACTACAAAGGCATTGAAACCATTCCTTATTTCTATCAGTTCTACGCTGAATTGAATAAGAAATAAATAATTTAAGATCATAAAAAAACCTCTGAATTTTTTCAGAGGTTTTTTTATGTTATTTACTTTTTTAATTAATGACTTGCCTCCATTTCGATGGCATCTACATCGATGTTTTGTTTCTTCAATAAGCCTTTTACTATAACAGCAAACAAGGTTAAATAGACAAAACAAACAACGGCTACAATGTAAGATTGGTGAATGCCAATAAGGTCGGAGAGTTTACCTTGAATAGGAGGGATAATACCACCACCTAAAATCATCATCACCAAAAAGGCCGAGCCTTGTGAGGTGTATTTGCCTAAGCCTAACAATGATAAACTAAAAATGGCTGGCCACATTATACTGCATGCTAAACCACCTGCTAAGAAAGCGTAAATGGCTACGATACCATTCGAACCTAAGCCTACAAGCATTGCTAAAACACCAAACGATCCAAAAATCATGAGGGTTCTGGCTGGTTTGTCTTTGCTTAAATAAAAAGCAGCAATTTGTATCAACACGCAGATAATGTAAAAATAGAGTGGACCCATGTTTTTACCCGATAGCGAATTAACCCCAATGATTATGATAAAGGCAATAATTGGAACAACGAACAAAGCAACTTTTTTCATTATGCCTTTTAAATTAAATGCGCTAATGGCACCTGCCCAGCGACCAATCATCAAACTTCCCCAATACATCGAAACATAAGGCGAAATATCTGAAGAGGTCATGCTGCCAAATTCTTTTAGTTTTAACAATTCGCCTAGGTTAGAGCCGATGGCAACCTCAACACCAACATAGGTGAAGATGGCCAACATGCCCAGAACCAATTGCGGGTATTGCATAGCACCCCAACCTTCGTGTTTTTTGCGAGATGAGGCATATGCAAACACCAAACCGCCAACGACAACAAACAAGGCCCCAAATAACCAACCCATGCGGTAGTTCTCGATTCCCATTTTTACGGTCTCTAATCGCATTTCTGTAGAATGTATTAGATTTTCATTTTTAAGCAGCGAATCGGCTTTTTGATAAGTTTCTAATTGACTGGTAAGTTGCTCCATTTCGATGGCATCAGCACTTTTGTAACTGTTAAAAACAGGTACAAACATGGCGATTAAAAAAAAGGTCATTACCCAAAGTGTAATATGTGCTTTGTTTGCTTTTTCCATAGGTTCAGTGGCAGTGCCAGCGGGTACTTTTTTAGAGAAAAAGAACAAGGCCGCCGCCGCAATAAATAGAATACCAACACCTACATATAAATAAATGACTTTGTCGAGTTCCAAGGCTCTGATTTGTTCATCGGAAATACTAGTGGCAGTGCCAAACAAGGCAAGCGCAACAACAAGTGGACCAATAGTGGTACCAAATGAATTGATACCGCCACCAAGGTTAACACGACTTGCGCCTGTTTTGGGGTCGCCCAATAAAATAGCAAATGGATTGGCGGCCGTTTGTTGCAATGAAAATCCGAGTGCAACAATGAACAAGCCCATTAACATACCTGCATATAGGTTGGCTTCCACAGCAACTATCATGGCACCAGCACCCAAGGCCGAAAATAATAAACCATATACGATACTGCGTTTATAACCCCATTTGCCAACCAAATCTTGGTTGCCCAATGCACCCAATGTAAACAACAACAAAGCACCCAAATAATAGGCTGTGTAAAAGGCAAAGTCAACCAGTTGCGATTGGAATTGATCAAGTGAAAAATAGGTTTTACAAAAGGGGATAAAGATGCTATTGCCTGCTGCAATAAAGCCCCAAAAAAAGAATACCGTGATAAGGGTATAGAGGGCAGGATAGTTGGTTTTGGTCATAAATTTTCGAATAGGTTAAATTAAATTGTTTGAATTGAAATGGTTTTAAGTTGGTATTTAAATCATATTTTAAAGCGCTATAGTACTAAAAACGAATGCAATGAAGCTTAAGATTTAGTGATAAATGTTTGCAAAATAAATTTTAAAATTGCTGTTTTATTTGATATATTTGCCAAACATAATTATAAGATATTATATGAAAAAATTAATTTATTCTACATTGGGGCTAATCTTAACAGCTTCATTCATGTTAACAGGTTGCAAGGACAGCACAACCTCTACTCCTCCAGAAGCGCCAAAACCAACAATTACCTTCTTGAATACTACAGGTTATATTTTTACAAATAGCAGCAGATTGAATACTGGAAGCGAAGCTCAGTTGAAATTTGGTATGGTTGTAACTAGCACTATCGATTTGAAATCTGTAACTGTAACTAGAAACTACGAAGGTTCTGGTAATGTTGTAATTTTTACTAAAACAGTTCCTAGCAATTCAAAAAATTTCCAAATTGATATAATGGATACTTTATCTAGTGCATTAAAAGGCAAATATGTTTACACTTTCTCTGCTACAGATAATGATGCTACTACTAACTCAGCTTCAATTGATATTACTGCCACTGGTGCTTTGGTTGAAATTGCAGATCAAAAAATTTACAATAATTTCGGAACTGGTTTCGGTGGTTATGATTTAATAACTGGTGAAATGATTTCAAATGCTGATGCTTCTAACGTTGCAAGAAGAGATATCAGAGATAACTCTACAAGTTCTGTTATTGCCAAGTCTTGGACTTCTAGCAATGGTACTACTTTCATTAAAAATCCGCCAACAATTACTTGGGACCAAACAACTACAGAAGCTAAATTAAAATCTGCTTTCGATGTAAATGCAGCGTCAGCTTCTGCTAACGTAACTGGTTTAGACGGTGTAGCTGGTACTTTAATTATTGCTAAAGTAACAAGAGGTTCTTCCACGAAATACTTCATGATTAGAGTTACAACTATTTTTGACGATCCAGGAGCAAACAACGATTACGTTTTGTTTGATTACAAATTCTAATAATCTTTATAAAAATCTTAAAGCCGACCCTTAAAAGTCGGCTTTTTTTATGCAACTTTGCGAGTAATGAAAAAAATCGGTGTTTTTACTTCTGGTGGCGATGCGCCGGGCATGAATGCATGTATAAGGGCAGTGGTGCGCTCCGCAGCCTTCCATGAAGTAGAAGTAATGGGGATTAAACGCGGCTACCAAGGCATGATAGATGATGAATTTATAAATCTTCAAAAATCGGATGTGGCCAACATTATTCAAAATGGTGGCACATTTTTGAAAACAGCCAGAAGCAAAGAATTTATGACACCAGAAGGTCGCCAAAAAGCCTATCAAAATATTCAAAAACACGGCATTGAAGGTTTGGTTTGTATAGGAGGCAATGGCACTTATACTGGAGCCGGTATCTTTTATGAAGAATTCGGTATCCCAAGTATTGGTGCGCCAGGTACAATTGATAACGACTTATATGGTACAGATTATACCATTGGTTTTGATACAGCTGTCAACACAGCACTCGATGCCATCGACAAGATAAGAGACACGGCAGATGCCCACAACCGCATTTTCTTTATAGAAGTAATGGGACGTGATAGTGGCTTTATTGCACTGAATGCAGGTATAGCAGGTGGTTCTGAAGGTATCTTGTTACCTGAAGTGATGAATGACTATGAAGCATTAAAAAGCCATTTTGCGGATGATAAAAGAAGAACGAAGGAGTTTAGCATTGTGATTGTAGCCGAAGGCGAGACAGAAGGTAAAACATATCAATTGGCCGAACGCTTTAAAGCAGATTTTCCTGAGTGCGATTTGCGCGTTACGGTCTTAGGACATGTGCAACGTGGCGGTCGTCCAACGGCCAATGATCGCATTCTTGCAAGTTTGTTGGGCAATGCCGCTGTAGAACAATTGCTAGCGGGCAAAACAAATTTATGTGTTGGTGTTATTAACCATGCCTTAGCCTTGGTATCCTTTCAAGAGGCAATCAACAGTAAGAAAACAATTGATGCTTCGCTATGGCAATTATCTAAAGTTCTAAGTTACTAAATGTTACTAAAACTAAGTATATCCAATTTCGCCATAATTAAACACATGGTATTCGAACCAAGTAAAGGATTGAATATTATTACTGGTGAAACAGGCGCAGGTAAATCAATTGTCATGGATGCACTCTCCCTGATTCTTGGGAACCGCGCAGATATTAAAACAAAGAGTGAAGATGGCAATTCGGAGAAATGCATTGTTGAAGGGGTTTTTCATTTAAGCGAAGTAAAATATAAGACACTATTTGATGCACTGGAACTCGACTTCGCGGAACATACAATCATTCGCAGGGAGATTAACGACAATGGCAAATCGCGCAGTTTTATTAATGATACGCCAGTCAATTTACAACAAATTAAGGCCGTAACACAAAACCTTATTAGCATTCATTCGCAACACGAAAATACCCAACTCACCGAACGTGATTTTCAATTTAATTTATTAGATAATTATGCTGGAATTTCGAATCAAGTATTTGAGTTTAAAAAGAATTTTAACGCGTTTAAAAATAAAGCAGCGCATTTAAGAGAATGCGAACAAAAACAACAAGCTTGGTTAAAGGAAAAAGACTATTTAAATTATTTAATCAATGAGTTTGAACAGTTAGCCTTGCAAGTCAACGAAGAGCAATTGCTAGAGGCAGAGTTAAACTTGTTGAACAATGCAGAAACCATCGCACAGATATCCGAGGCCATGGTTCAGTTAATTACAGATAACGAAATGTCTGTGGTCGATGCTTTGAATCAACTAAAGTCGCAACTCAAAGCAATTGTAAATGTAAGCGGCCTATCAAAAGAATTATACAATCGAATTGAATCATCGATCATAGAACTGAAAGACATAGCCAGCGAAGCCGATAATTTAAAACAATCGGCCATGCCCGATGCGTCAAGATTAGAGGAGGTCAACAATAGATTATTAACCATTCAAAATTTAAAACGCAAACATAGTGTTGTTGCATTTGAAGATTTATTAAAAGAACAATCGGTTATTTCAGATAAACTATTGACAATAGGAAATATTGACTATGAAATTGAGGTACTTAAAAAGGAATTAGAAGTAGCTGAAAATGATCTGGACAAGGTTGCGATTAAATTGCACGTTGAGCGTTTAAAGGCAGCACTAAAAATAGAGACAGAGGTTAAACAAATTCTTAAAAGTCTTGAAATGCCGAAGGCTGAGATTAAATTCGAATTAACAGAGAAAGCCCAATTTGATGAATATGGTAAAACGGAGTTTGTAATTCTTTTTACAGCCAATGTTGGCATGCCATTACAGGCTTTGAATAAAGTAGCATCTGGCGGTGAATTGAGTCGATTAGCCTTAAGTTTTAGAAGCATAGAAGCGAATCATTCAGATTTAAGCACATTGATCTTTGATGAAATTGATACTGGGGTATCGGGCAAAGTAGCAGATACAATAGGCTCACTGTTCGAGCATCTGTCTCATCAACACCAAGTCATCGCAATCACCCATTTGCCACAAGTGGCTGGGTATGGCCAATCGCATTTCATGATTGGCAAACGCGAGGAGCAAAATAAAACTGTATCCTATCTTAAAGCTTTAAATCCAGCGGATAGGGTAGATGAGTTGGCCAAAATGCTAAGTGGCAATTCACCGACAGATATTGCCCGTAAAAATGCATTAGAATTAATAAAGGCCTCATCTTCAGAGCAATAATTCAATCCTTTTGATTTTTTTTAAAATTAAAAATGGGCATTTTTCAATGCCCATCCGTCTGCTGTATGTTCGACTATTCTATTATTTACATAATAGCTTTATTTTTTACATTCAATTGATTTAAAATTAATAGAGTTGGTATAACTCTATTTTTAAATCCTTGATGTTATGTTAGAATCCATCTAGGTTTATCGCAAATTTGTGTTTGAAATAAATGCATTATTAATAGCATAAAT